>USDE01000111.1 GCA_900553345.1 uncultured Collinsella sp. | reverse complement strand
CATGGCCAGGTACATACCGACCTCGGAGCACTCGCCCTCAAAGTTGGCGCGCAGGTCGGCAACGATGTCCTCGGAGACGCCCTCCATCTTGGCGACGCCCACGACGTGCTCGGCAGCCCACTCGAGCTGGCCCTCCTCCTGCTTCAGGAAACGAGAACCGGGAACGCCGCACTGGGGGCACTTGAAGTCCTCGGGCAGCTGGTCGCCGTCGAACTCTTCCACATAACCGCAAACGGGGCAAACAAACTTCATGATTCGATCCTTTCGATCGATGGCGATTGTGCGCTCGTCCGGTCCCGTAAGGGCCCTCTCCGGACGTGCGTCTTGACGAGTTCTATTATCCATAAATGCAACCAAATGTGAAGCCTATTAGGAATGATTTTTAATAAAACAATTTTGAGATATGAAGATGTTGATTGATTAACGATTGGCATACCGTCTGCGATCTCCGCTGAGTACAATCGGTCGAGCAAATGTTGACCTATCAACAAATGAAGGAGTTTCCTTTATGCATCTAGCCCGTCGTGCCTGGTGCCGAACATATCAGACGGTTTTTCGCATTGCATTGCCGATTCTGCCCTATACCGAGCCGCGCATTTTGGAGCATGCCGAGGATGTGCCCGCGGTGCTTCAAAAGCGCTCGATCCAGAAGGCCCTTATCGTGACAGACCCTGGTATTGCACGTTTGGGGCTCACGGCATCACTCGAGCGTGCGCTTACGGCTCAGGGGATTGGCGCTACGGTCTATGCCGAAACGCGTGCGAACCCCACGGTCTCAAACGTGGAGGAAGCGGCGGCGCTGTATCGCGAGAACGACTGCCGGGCCATTATCGGCTTTGGTGGCGGTTCGGCCATGGACTGCGCCAAGGGTGTGGGGGCGCGCATTGCACAGCCGAACAAGCCCATCAACAAGATGCGTGGCC
This sequence comes from uncultured Collinsella sp., assembly GCA_900553345.1. Lineage (GTDB taxonomy): Bacteria > Actinomycetota > Coriobacteriia > Coriobacteriales > Coriobacteriaceae > Collinsella. The sequence goes on along the minus strand of USDE01000111.1, from coordinate 4,487 downwards.
TGTTGCGCGTCCACCGTCTCCTGCCGCTACTTATTGCGGTTCCCACTACCGCCGGTACGGGAAGCGAAGTCACGCTCGCGGCGGTAATTACCGATGACGAGACGCACTATAAATATCCCATTAACGACTTTGTGCTCATCCCGCGTTTTGCGGTGCACGACCCCGAGTTTACGCGCGGCCTGCCTGCCTCCATTACGGGGCAGACGGGCATGGACGCCCTGACGCATGCTGTCGAGGCCTTTATCGGCCGTAGCACCACGCCCTACACGCGCAAGATGGCGCGCCAGGCGGTGCAGCTCATCCGCGACAATTTGCTCGAGGCCTATGAGCATGGCGACAACATGAGTGCGCGTCGCAATATGCTTTCGGCGGCGTATAAGGCAGGCGTTGCGTTTACCCGCTCCTATGTCGGATATGTGCATGCCATCGCGCACAGTCTGGGCGGCCGATACGGAATTCCGCACGGCTTGGCCAACGCCATCATCCTGCCGCATATGCTTCGCGCCTATGGCGAAGTTGCTGTTCCCAAGCTCGCCGATCTCGCCCGCATGGCCGGTATCGCGCCGGCTAACGCGCAGGACAGCCTGGCGGCCGAGGCCTTTATCGATTGGGTGGACCGCATGAACGAGGCCCTGGGAATCCCCAAATATGTCTCGGGTATTCGCCGCTCCGATATTCCGCAAATGGCGTCCCATGCCGATGCCGAGGCCAATCCCCTGTACCCCGTTCCGCTTTTAATGGACCGCCTGGAGCTCGAGCATATGTACGAAGTTGTTGCAGGTGGTATGTTTGAGGACGAGAACTAGGAGGGTCCATGAACACCGAGGAAATTGCGCGCATCGTCGGCGAGCAGCGCGCCTACTTTAAGATGCACGCTACGTTTGATGTCGATGCTCGACGTCGTGCGCTCGTGAGTTTACGCGATGCGGTGCGGGCGCACGAGGCCGATATTGCCCATGCGCTCAAGACCGATTTGGGTAAGTCGCATGACGAGGCATATATGTGCGAGATCGGCACGTCGCTTTCCGAGATTCGCCATCAGATTGCGCATATGGCCCGATGGAGCCGCCCGCGCCTGCGCCCCTGCGACCTCGCCAATGCCATTAGTGTGTGCAAAACGCAAGCCGTGCCCTATGGCGTCACGCTCATTATGGCTCCGTGGAACTACCCGTTTTTGCTAACACTCGAGCCGCTCGCCGGCGCCCTTGCCGCGGGTAACACCGTGGTCATCAAGCCGAGTGCCTATGCGCCGGCTTCGAGCGCGGTGCTCAGGCAGATTTGCGAGGAAGCATTTGATCCGCGCCTGGTAACGGTCGTCGAAGGCGGGCGTGCCGAGAACGAGGCGCTGCTCGATGAATGCTGGGACAAAATCTTCTTTACCGGAAGCGTTCCGGTCGGCAAGCTCGTCATGGAGCGCGCAAGTAAAAACCTTACGCCCGTGACGCTTGAGCTGGGCGGAAAGAGTCCCTGCATCGTGGATGCGACGGCAAACTTGAAGGTTGCGGCACGGCGTATCGCCTTTGGTAAATGGCTCAACGTGGGGCAGACCTGCGTGGCGCCCGACTACCTGCTGGTCGATACGCGCGTGCACGACGAGTTGCTGGGCCTCATCAAGGAGGAGGTCCGTCGCATGTTTGGCGAGCACCCGCTCGACAACGAGGACTGCGGTCATATTGTCAACGCCAAGCATTTCGCGCGCGTGCTCGGGCTGATCGACCCCGATAAGGTTGTGCTGGGAGGCACGGCGCGCGAGTCGTCGCTCAAGATTGAGCCGACGATCCTAGACGGCGTGGCGCCTGAGGATGCTGTGATGCAGGAAGAGATTTTCGGCCCCATCCTGCCGGTGCTGACGTTTGAGAGCCTAGACGAGGCCGAGACGTTTATTACGGATCGTCCGACGCCGCTGGCCCTGTATATCTTTAGCCAGGACCGCGAGGTCCAGCAGCGCTTTGTGCGCTACGTGCCCTTTGGCGGCGGCTGTGTCAACGACACGATCATGCACTTGGCTACGAGCCATATGGGCTTTGGCGGCATGGGAGCGAGCGGTATGGGGCAGTACCATGGCCGCGAGAGCTTCGATACGTTTAGCCATAAGAAAAGCATCGTGAACAAGGCAACGTGGCTGGACGTGCCATTCCGCTATGCCCCCCACGCAAGCTGGAAGCACAAGTTCGTGCGCATGTTCGTGCATTAGGAAATGGCGGGTAATACGAACAAGTGTTCCTATTACCCGCCATTTACGTTAGACTACTGCTATGGGGTACGGATGGGCCAACTCCCTTTAGAAGGGAATTGGTATGAACGTAAGCGATGTCATTTCGTTACTGGCGTTGTTAATCGCGGCTATCGAACTCGGCCTGTTTATCGGCCGAATGAAATAGCCGCCCCCGCGTAAGCGAAGACGGCCACTTCTCACGATGAAAACGTGTATCGGAGTTGGCAAGACCCGCTGCAACGGGTGCCATCCGTGCCTCTATCTTATCTGCAAGCGCTCTGTCTCGCAAGCGTTGCGGCAAATGGTTGAAAGGTGCGGGCGGGTGAATCTGTGTCCGTACGGGCTCGTAGACTTCTCAATAAGGTTAAGCGCCGGTTTATCCGGCCGTTAGAGGAGCTGCCATGTACGAGCCTTCACGTGTGCTTCTGTCGTTTCATATTGCAGGATTTCAATATGCCGACGGCGCTTTGGTCCTAGGCGATATTAAAGCGGGCGATAAGCTGACGCTGTGTGCCGAGCGCGATAATCCCCATGACCCCGAGGCAGTTGCGATCTACTACGGCAACACCAAGCTCGGTTATGTTCCGGGAAACGAGGTCGGCCCGCTGTCCTTGATGATGTATTACGGCCACGAGGACGTATTTGAGGCGCGCGTGCAGCAGGTTGCCCCCGAGCGTAGCCCGTGGCACCAGGTGCGCGTTGGCCTCTATGTGGTGGATGCCCGCTAGTCGGTAAGGGGGGCTGCCATGTTTGATGACGATGACCTGTTCGATTTGACAGATGATCCGTTTGAGTGGGATATGCTGCTCGACGATGATGAGCTGGAGCAGGATCGTAAGAAGCGGCAGGACAAGAGCGCCCAGGGTGACGCGTCGAAAAAGAAAGACAAACGCCGCCGAGGTCTGTTCGGCGGGCTCTTTGGCTAACCGACGCGCCAAAGCGTCTGTATACTAGGCACGTGTTAGACGCGTTGCGAAATGAGGGCATAGACGATGATGTGGTTTACCGCCGACCTGCACCTGGGCGATACGAATATCCTGCACGATATGGATCGACCGTTTGGCTCGGTCGAGGAGATGAACCGCAAGGTCATCGATGCCATCAATGAGTGCGTGGCTGCGGACGACCGTCTCTATATTCTGGGTGACTTTACCTATCGTTTGCCCCTAGCGGAGGCGGTGCGCCTGCGCGAGCGCATCGAATGCCAGAACGTGACGCTCATCCGTGGTAACCATGACGGCGACTGGGAAGATCCAGATGCGCCTCAAATCTGGGATGACGTACGCGATTATCTGGAGGTCGCACCCGGTTACGCCAAGGGTCATCGCCTGGTGTTGAGCCACTACCCCATGCTTAGCTGGAATGGCAAGGCGCGTGGCGCCATCATGCTGCACGGGCATATCCACAGCAGGGGAGACCGCACCAACGCGCGAAACCGCGATCGCGAACGCCCTATCTTTCGCTATGACGTTGGCCTTGATGCCAACAACTACAAGCCCGTAAGCCGTGATCAAATCCTTGGCTTTTTTGGACTGTAATTCTCGAACCACCATAAAGGGGACAGGCACCTTTGTGGTGGTTCTGGCGCCGTTGCCATTATGGCGGCGGTGCCTTTTTTGTCCGCGTGCCGCGGTAGAGTGTAGGCAGTTGAAATGTGCGTCAAGCAAGGAGCTGCTATGAACGAGATCAAGTGCCCGCATTGTGGCGAAGTTTTCAAGGTCGATGCGTCCGGCTATGCGGATATCGTCAAGCAAGTGCGCGATGCCGAGTTCTCGCGCGACCTGGATGAGCGTGTGAAGGCAGTCCAGCGCGAGGGCGAGCAGGCGCTGGAACTTGAGCGCTCGCGTTCGACGGCTGCTTTGCAGGAGGCAGAGTCTCAGCGCAACGCTCAGCTTGTCGAGCAGAAGAACACTGCGGATCAGAAACTGGCGCAAGAAGTCGCCAAGCGCGATGCTGAGCTCGCCGAGCTGCGCGCCAAGCTCGAGGGCGCTGTCGCAGAGCGCGAGAGTGCAAGCCAGCGCGCGGCGGTTGAGGCCCGTGCGGATGCGCAGAAGGAGAATGCCGAGCTTCAGCGCGAGATCGACAATTTGCGTGCGCAGCTGGGACGCAAGGATGACGAAGCCAAACTTGTCGAGTCGGCGGCGCGCAACGCTGCGCAAAACGATTTAGCTGCACGTGATGCTCAGATTGCCGAGCTGCAGGCCAAGCTTGCCGCGGCGGACAAGGCCCAGGAGATGGCGCTTGCCGCCGCGGCGGCCGAGTCGCAGCGTGA
>USDE01000110.1 GCA_900553345.1 uncultured Collinsella sp. | reverse complement strand
CGAGGCGAAGACGGGTGGGCGAGGTATTGCGGTCCGGATGGACGCTCAGCGTGGCTAGAGGAACATCATGAACAGCTTGGCCATGACAAAGCTGATGAGTCCGCAGGCGGGGAAGGTGAAGAACCAGGTGAACATCATGTCCTTGACCACGCCGAAGTTGATGGCCGAGAGGCGCTTGACGGCGCCGACGCCCATGATGGCGCAGGTTTTGATGTGCGTGGAGGACACGGGGATGCCGGTAAGGGTGGCAAGTAGCAGGTTCGCGGCGCCCGCGAGGTCGGCAGAGAAGCCCTGATACTTCTCGAGCTTAACCATGCTCTGGCCGACGGACTTGATGATGCGCTCGCCGCCCACGCTGGTGCCGATGCCCATGGTGGCCGAGCACAGCAGCATGATCCAGATGGGGATGCCGGCGTCGCCGACGCTCGTCTGCCCGCTGGCGAAGGCCACGCCTAAAAAGAGCACGCCGATGAACTTCTGTCCATCCTGCGCGCCGTGCATAAAGCTCATGGCCGCAGCGCTCGCGATCTGAGCGTATTTAAAGAAGACATTGGCACGTCGTCTGTTGGCGGCGGCGAAAAGAATCGAGACGAGCTTGCACAGGACCCAGCCCATGACAAAACCCAGGCCGATGGAGAGCGCCAGGCCGTAGATGACCTTCATCCACTCGTGGACGTTGACGCTGCTCGCGCCGCCGAGGGCGATGGCGGCACCGGTCAGGCCGGCGATAAGGCTGTGGCTTTGCGAGGTGGGGATGCCAAAACGCGATGCCGTGGCACCGTAGACGACGATGGAGAACAGCGCCGCGCAGAGGCACGCGAGCGCCATGGTGCTGTTTCCGCCAAAGTCGACGATATGTGAGATGGTGTTGGCGACGCTCGCGTTAAAGTGCGTCATAATGAGCACGCCGAGGAAGTTGAATGCGGCGCTCATGAGAATGGCGGCGCGGGCGGGCATGCAACGCGTAGTGACGCAGGTCGCGATGGCGTTGGGCGCGTCGGTCCATCCATTGACGAAGATGGCGCCGAGCGCGAGGATCACGGTGACGGCAAGGACTGGGTTCGACACAATTTGGCCGAGGAAGGTTGAGAACGTTACGTCCATATATGGGCTTTCTCGAAGTTTGCAGGCACGTTACAAAAACATGATAAATCGTATCACCTCCTGTGGGTTTCTTTACCGAGTTCTGATGGGAGAAGTGATTTTTTTGGCACTAACATTGAACATTAGCCCTGTTGACCGCGGGTGTTCTTTTTGCTAACACGCCATGAGGACATGCGCGCGCGTCCCAACATCCCAAAATCACAGTCTGTTCGCTTTACAATATGCAAACATGCGTTCGATAATAGGGGACATGGAATATCGACAGACAGACGGCAAAACTCGGCGCGTGCACAAACAGTATGTGGACGTCGTGGCCCGCATCCTCGCGGGCGGACAAGTCGTGCCGGTTACCGTCTGCTGGGTCGACGGCCGCTGTTTTACGATTGACGAGATTGTCTCGTCCACCGGTTTTGGCCTAACGGTTCACGGCATTCGTACGGCGACCTATAAGGTTCGTTTTGGCGGGCATGCGACCGAACTGTATCTGGAAGAACAGGCGCGCGAGCGACCGGATGGCTCGCAGGCTCATCTGATGCGTTGGTGGGTGTGGGCATTCGACCGTACACTTGAGAGTGAACGCCGCAGGTAAGAGCGCGCGGCATTCGGGTACAATGGCAGGAATCTTGTCATCTGCTGTGCCGTCTTTCACGGCACTTTTTGAAAGGACGAAGTATGAACGATATCCAGGGCTATCAGAACGGCCCCATCGAAACCGGCGCAAGCCGTGCCAAGGAGATGTCGCCGCGCGCGTACAACCTTGTCATGTCTGCCCTGATCTTTTTGGGCTTTTGCGCCATGGGCGCCGGTGCTTACTTTACGAGCACCATGTCGTTTGCGCGCATGATGATGAGCGGCGCCGCTTTGCCGCTGGTCTTTGGCTCATTTATTTTGACCATCGTCGGCATGGTCATGATGTCGGCCGCTGCCAGCAAACAGTCCGTGGGCCTGTCACTCGTGGGCTACGTGGTCTTTGCGAGCACCTTTGGCCTGACGGCGTCGTTTGGTCTTGCCAACTACGACCTGCCTACCATTAACACCGCCTTTATCGCCACGGCCGCCATCACCTTTGTCTTTGGTGCGCTGGGCGTGACCTTCCCCAAGTTCTTCCAGCGTGTGTATGGCATTGGTTTTGGCATCCTGCTTGCCACGATTCTGGTCGAGATCGGGCTGATGTTCATGGGCGTTTCGCAGTCCATCACCGACCTGATCGTGATTGTGGTGTTCGCCGGCTTCATCGGCTACGACACCTATGTGGCAACGACGGTGCCGCCCACGCTGCCCAACGCCGTGCTTATGGCATCCAACCTGTTCGTGGACATCATCAACGTGTTCCTGCGCATTCTGAACATCCTTGGTCGTCGCGACTAGTGCCAAATTGCAGCGGTGCTTGCCGTGCGCGCAACTCGATACGAAAGGCGGTCCTTCGGGGCCGTCTTTTTTGTGTGCGGCGGGGTATCATGGATGGGAAAAGCCGATAGCGGCAGAGACCGAGAAAGGTGACCACTTATGGCAGACGTCGACAACAGGAACCGTAACCGCAGGCCTAATCGCGCGGGACAGCCCAATCCCAAGCGCGAGGCGCGTGCCAAGGCCGCCGAGCGTCACGTGGCGACTGTGTCCGAAGCGTGCGCCAAGGATATTGAGCGCTCGCTTGCCGGCGTGCGTGAGTTCGATGGCATGCCTGCTGGATTTGTCGCGGCGATGAAGGCTAAGGCCCAAGCGGCCGACACTGCCGAGGAACAGCTTGCCGAGGAGTCTGAGGCCGCTGAGGTTGCATCCGCAGAGACCGAGGTTACGGCTGAGCCTGCGCCCGCAGAGGAGGCCGCGGAGGCCGAGCCCGCGCCTGCCGCCGAAAAGCCCGCTCCTGCCCGAGGTCACCGTGCTCGACGCCTCTGCCACGCAGGCCATTCTGGACAACGGCCGCGGCTATGCGCAGTTCTGCGACATGGCTGTGCTCGCCTTTGCCTCGTTCACCAATCCGGGCGGTGGCTACATCCAGGGCTATCTGGGCCAGGAGGCCACACTCTGTGCCGATTCGTATCTGTACAACGTCCTCGATAAGCAGCGTAAGTGGTACGGCGAGAACCGTCGCCGCAACATCAACTGCGAGCTTTACCGCAACCGTGCACTGGTGGTGCCTGCGGTGCGCTTCGACCGCAACCACGTGCATGCATATGCCGACGTAATCGTCGCCGCCGCGCCCAACGCCAAGCGCGCTCGCCAGGAGTATCGCGTGGGTGACGATGCCCTGCTGGATGCCCTGCGCGATCGCATCCGCTTTGTGCTTGCCATCTGCGACGAGCTGGGTCGCGAAAAGTTAGTGCTGGGCGCTTGGGGCTGCGACAACAACGGCTTTGACGCAAAGGTGCTGGCGGAGCTCTTCCGCAAGGAGCTCGCATCGGGCGACTTTAAGGTCAAGCAGGTCTTCTTTGCCGTGCCCTCTACGCGTTGGGACGAGGACTTTGCCAAGTTCGAGCACGTGCTGGCAAACTTCCCCGAGCGCAACGAGGAGTCCTATGCCCAGGTTGCCGCTCGCGCTGCGGCTGCTCGCGCCGCCGAGCAAGCCCAGGCTGCCGCCGAGGACGATGAGGACGATGACGATTGGCACAAGTACCTGTAATCGGTATGTGCTGACAGATAGGTCGATCCGGCAGGAGAGACTGCTCCCGCCGGCTTTTTACTAGAGGAAGGGCTTACGATGAAAAACATTCTGTGCTTTGGCGACAGCAATACCTATGGCTATGATCCGGCGGGCATGCGCGACGGCACCGCGGTGCGCTATGCGCACGATGTGCGCTGGTGCGGCGTGGCACAGCGTGACCTGGGCGAGGGCTGGCATGTGATTGAGGAGGGGCTCAACGGCCGCACGACGGTGCGCGACGATATGTGCCATCTGGACACTAACCTCAACGGCATTCGCGCGTTGCCGATGCTGCTCGAGTCTCATAAGCCACTGGATGCGATCGTGATTATGCTGGGCACCAACGACTGCAAGACGGTCTTTAGCGTGGGGGCTGCCGATATCGCTGACGGTGCCATGGCGCTGATTCGCACCGTCCGCGCGTTTCCCTGGACCGAAGCCGCGCCCTGCCCGCGTATTCTGCTGATGGCGCCTATCAAGATTAAACCGCAGATCGTCGATGTGTACATGACCGACTTTGACGAGCACTCCGTCGAGGCCTCGGAGCATTTTGCCGAATACTATAAGTATGTTGCCGAACAGTTTGGCTGCGACTTTTTGAATGCCGCCGATTTTGCCGAGCCGGGCGATATCGATTATCTGCACATGATGCCGGAAAGCCACGAGAGCCTCGGCCATGCCGTGGCAGCCAAGCTCAAAGAGATGATCGGAGAGTAGTACGGCCCAAAGCAGTACAAAAGTTCCCCTTGCGGTGGCTTGTTTCGTTGGTTTGTCTTGATCTGCAACAGCTGTAAGGCCGAAAACGGGCTAGATGTTACAGATTGAGATTATTTAGGTCGATATCGGTCGTTTGTCTCGATCTGTAACATCTAGGGTCGATTTTGCCGAGTTACTGTTACAGATCGAGATTTTCTTCTCAGCGGAATTTGAATGTCTCAATCTGTAACAGGTGGGCCGAAAAATGGACTCTAACTGTTACAGATCGAGATGTTTGTGGGAACCGCCACAAAGGTGCCTGTCCCCTTTGCGGTGGTTTTGGGCTGCGAATCTTAATACTGCCACAACTAACTGCGTGCCATCTACCTGCGGCTTTGCGGGGGAATATCCTAACTTATCCCAAGCGCGTCGAAGGCGGCGCGGACGACCTGCTCGGCGGTGGGGCGGATATAGTGCCGTCCCGACACGCCGGGGAGGGCGTGGCCCATCAGCATCTCGATGAGGTCCCACGGCAGGCGAAGCTCGACCTCCGCTATCGTACGCCACGAGTTGCGGAGGTTCGACCACGGGATGTGCTCGATGCCGCGGGCGGCGCAGAGTTTCCGCCAGCGGTCGTTGCAGATGCTCCGGTTCATGGGCAGCCCGTCGCCCCGGTCGCTCAGCCACTCGCGGCCCTCGGCGGCGCGCGAGGCCGCTATCTCGACGAGGCGGTCGGCGGCCTGCGGTAGGATCACGACGGTGCGGGCGGACTTGGCGGTCTTGAGGGCGCCCACCGGCTCGGTGCCGGACTGCTGCATCTGGCGGCAGATGTCGGCGGAGGCGAGTACGGTGCCGCTACGCTCCCAGCGCAGCACCTCGTCGGTGCGGACGCCCAGCGACTCGCCCGAGCGGCAGGAGCCGAAGCACGCGAGGATGAACGCGGGCTCCAGGGGGTTGCCGCGCAGCTCGTCGAGGACGCCCAGGGCCTCGTCGAGGGTGTAGACGCGCTTTGAGCGCTCGCGGGTCTTG
>USDE01000109.1 GCA_900553345.1 uncultured Collinsella sp. | reverse complement strand
AAGAACTTCGCGGGCGAGCAGATCCGGGTCGCCGTGGGCCATGACAGCCGCAATAATTCGCGTATGTTCGCCGAGCGCGTCGCCGACATTTTCGCCTCGAACGGATTCACCGTTTTTCTGTTCGACGCACTGCGTCCGACGCCCGAACTGAGCTTCGCCATCCGCGAGCTGAAATGCCATTCGGGCGTGGTCGTTACCGCTTCGCACAACCCCAAGGAGTACAACGGCTACAAGGTCTACTGGCAGGACGGCGCCCAGCTCCCCCCCCACCACGCCGAGGCCATCGCCAAGAAGATGGAGGAGCTGGACTTCTTCGCCTCCATCAAGCGCATGGACTACGACGAGGCGGTGGAGAAGGGCCTGATCACCGTCATGGGGGCTGAGACCGACGAGAAGTTCCTCTCCAACGTCATGGGTCAGGTCAACGACAAGGCCGCGGTGGAGAAGGTGGCCGACACCTTCAAGATGGTTTACACCCCCTTCCACGGCACCGGCTACAAGCTCATCCCCGAGGCCCTGCGCCGCCTGGGCATGAAGCACGTCATCTGTGTCCCCGAGCAGATGGTCATCGACGGCAATTTCCCCACCGTGGTCTCCCCCAACCCGGAGAACCCCGAGGGCTTTGCCCTGGCGGTGGAGCTGGCCAGGCAGCATGGGGCGGACTTTATCCTGGGCTCCGACCCCGACGCCGACCGGGTGGGCATCATGGTGCGCACCTCCGACGGGGAGTTCAAGGTGCTCACCGGCAACCAGACCGGCGTGCTGCTGCTGGACTACCTGATCGGGGCAAAGCAGCGCACCGGCAAGATGCCCGCCAACCCCGTGGCCCTCAAGACCATCGTCACCACCGAGATGGCCCGGAAGGTGGCCGAGGTCAACGGTCTGAAGTGCTATGATACCTTTACCGGCTTCAAGTTCCTGGCGGAGAAGAAGGACAAGCTGGAGAACGCCGGGGAGGGCAAGGTGATCTTCGCCTACGAGGAGAGCTACGGCTACATGCTGGGCGACTATGTCCGCGACAAGGACGCCGTCACCGCCGCCCTGTCCCTCACCGAGATGGCGGCCTGGTACGCCGGACAGGGCATGACCCTGTACGACGCCCTGCTGGCCTGCTATGAGAAGTACGGCTATTACGGCGAAAAGACCCTGAACCTGGTGATGCCCGGCCTGGACGGCCTGAAGAAGATGGCCGATCTGATGGCCAACCTTCGGGAAAAGCCCCCGGTGGAGATCGCCGGCGTGGGCGTGCTCCAGCAGAAGGACTACAAGGACGGCAGCGTGGTCAACGTGGCCGACGGCGCGAAGAGCACCATGGAGCTGTCCGGCTCCAACGTGCTGCGCTATGAGATGGCCGACGGCACCAGCCTCATCGTCCGGCCCTCCGGCACCGAGCCCAAGGTCAAGGTCTACATCCTGGCCAACGGCGTCACCAAGGCCGAGTGCGACGAGCTCGCCGAGAAGGCACTCGCCTGCAACACTGCCGCCGAGGTCAAGGCGCTGCTCGAGTCCGCAGCTCGCTAATTTGGTATCAGAGGTAACCGCGTGGTTGGAATGGGCCGGCCACGCGGCCCTCACATATACAGGGGGTACTGTAAATGTTCTACACGCTAACCGCTAACCCGGCTGTCGACATGACGGTTTCGAGCTCTCCGCTCGAGCCTGACGAGAACGTCCGCACCGGCTCGGCCAGCTACACGGCCAACGGCAAGGGCCTCGACGTGTCCTTCGCCTTTAAGAAGATGGGCGTCGACACCGTCGCGCTCGGCTTCTTCGCCGGATTCACGGGCAAGTTTATCGTCGAGGAGGTCATGAACCTGGGTTGCCTGTGCCGCCCGGTCTGGACCGACGGCATCACGCGTATCAACACCTACGTCAACGATGGCCAGCACGAGTACGGCATCCTTAACCCCGGCGCCCCGATTACGCCGGAGCACCAGAAGGAGCTCTACAACATCCTGGACACCGCGGGCGATCTTGAGTGCCTGATTGTCTCCGGCTCCGTGCCTCCCAAAGCTACGCCCGACTTCCTGGCCCAGGTTATGGAGCACGCTCAGGCTCGTGGCGCCGACGTCGTCCTGGACCTGTCCTCCGACAAGCTCAAGGAGCTCGCTCACAAGAAGCCGCTGCTCATTAAGCCGAACCATCACGAGATGAAGGCCATCTTCGGCGTGCCTGTCGACACCGACGACGAGGTCCGCGTTGCCATGAAGCTCGCCCACGACGCCGGCGTTCAGAACGTGCTGCTCACCCGTGGTAGCCGCGGCGACGCTTACTTCTCCAACGGCGAGGACATCTGGTACGCCAAGCGTGAGTTCAACATCAAGCTGGTCTCTTCTGTCTGTGCCGGCGACTGCACCCTCGCTGCGTTCCTGCACAAGTGGTACAGGGATCGCGACAACGTCGAGGAGGCCATGAAACTCGCTATGGCCACCGGCGCTAACGTTGCCGAGTCCGTCGGCATCGGCGACTTCGGTCACGTCGATGAGTACAGCAAGCGCGTTGCTGTCCGCAAGCTCGACCGCAAGTAAGCGAAACTCATTATTTTCGCGTGTACGGCGCCCCGGTTTTGGCCGGGGCGCCATTTTTGTATATTGTGGGCGAGCGACAGGACAAGGACCCTGTTTCTTTTGCCCGTCATCCCGCCGCCCTGCACGCGTTCTACACCGTTCGCCGAGTCGCTATGGTCTTTTCCCGAAGCGTGGAATATACTTTCACTAACACGTTGCCTTGTGAAAGGAACTTACATGATTTACACGCTCACTGCAAATCCCGCCATTGACTACAACATTGCCTGCGACGGTCTTTCCGCCAACACCGTCACCCGCACGCGCAACGCGGTCTATACGCCCAACGGCAAGGGTCTCAACGTCTCGTTCACCCTCGATCACTACGGCGTCGACACCACGATCCTGGGCTTTTTTGCCGGTTTCTCGGGCGAGTTTATCGTCAAGGGCGCCGAGGCCCTGGGCGTGCCCGTCAAGCCCGTGTGGACCGACGGCATCACGCGCGTCAACGTTTTCCTCAACGCCGGCCCCGATACCGAGTACAACATGGTCAACGCAGGTGCCGCCATCAATGCAGCCAACGAGCAGGAGATGTTTGAGCTCATCGATTCGCTCGAGGACATGAACTGCCTGGTCATTAGCGGCTCGCTGCCCCCCAACACTTCTGAGGGTTTTCTGGCCGAGGTCCTGCGCCGTGTTAAGGCAAAGGGTGCCGAGTTCGTGCTCGATATCTCGAGCCATCAGCTGGCCGACCTCATTGCCATGGAGCCGCTGCTCATTAAGCCCAACGACGACGAGCTGCTTGACATCTTTGGCATTAAGGTGAGCGGTGGCGACGACGAGTCCGTCAAGGGCGCGATGGCCGAGCTGCATGCCAAGGGCGCCAAGAACGTGCTGCTGACCCTTGGTGGCGACGGTGCGTATTTCTCCAACGGTGAGCATATCTGGTTTGCCAACCGCACCTTCGAGGTCAAGCTACTGTCGACGGTCTGCGCGGGCGACTCCTCGCTTGCCGCCTTCCTGTCCGTGTGGCACGATGCTCCCGAGCGCGTCGAGGACGCCCTGCGCCTCTCGATGGCCACCGGCGCCAACGTGGTGGAGTGTGCCGGTCTGGGCGATTTTGCCAAGGTGGACGAATATAGCAAGCACATTGAGGTTCGCCAGGTCTGCTAGCCGCATCGACATATCGTTGCCGAACACCCGCTTTGGATCTCCGAGGCGGGTGTTTTTTTGCGTTCTGGCCGCATGTGGCGCTTACTGTCCCGTTCGTTCGAATCGACGATACGATTGCATGTGCGCGCATGCTCGTTTCTTGCTAGACTTCTTGAGAACCATCGATTAACGTTTGCAGGCGCAGGAGGCCATAGCTATGTGCAATGTTTCGCTCAACGGTACGCAGCCGACCGATGCCTCCATCCGTGTCCTGCGTGCGCTCGAGGCAGCCGGTCTTGAGGCTTGGTATGTTGGCGGTTGGGTGCGTGATGCCCTGATGGGGCGCCCCAGCCACGATGTTGATATGTGCTGCAGCGGCTTGTGGCAGGAGTCCAAGGCGGCGCTCGAGTCGGCTGACATTGCCGTGGTTGAGTCGGGCGTTAAATTTGGCGGCATCACGGCCATTTGCGATGGCGAGCGCATTGAGGTCACGACGTATCGCTTGGACGGTTTTTACACCGATGGCCGCCATCCCCAGAGTGTGGAGCGTGCGGCTTCGCTTGAGGACGATCTGGCGCGCCGTGACTTTACCGTTAATGCCATGGCTTGGCATCCCGATCGTGGTCTTGTCGACCGCTACGATGGCCAAGGCGACCTTGAGCGTAAACTTATCCGTGCCGTCGGAGATCCCAAGCGTCGCTTTAACGAGGACGCGCTTCGCATGCTGCGCGCGGTGCGTTTTGCCTGCCGTCTGGATTTTATGATCGAGCCTAAGACCAAACAGGCGCTTGCCGAGTGCTCGCCGCTGCTCGATGCCGTGGCTCGCGAGCGCGTGGGCATTGAGCTCGAAGGCATTCTTTCGACCGGTCATGGGGGAGACGCGATGCTGCGCTACCCCGAGCTTATTTGCGCCGCCGTGCCCGAGCTTGCTGCGGGAAGGGGCTTTGACCAGTGCAGCGTCTATCATGCCTTTAATGTCTACGAGCATATCGCTCGCGTGTTGACGGTAGCGGGGGAGTTGGCACTGTGTGATGGCGTGGAGCCTTCGCCGAGCTTAATGTGGGCAGCGTTTTTGCACGACGTCTCCAAGCCTGATTGCTTTACGGTCGACCATGCGGGCAGCGGCCATTTCTACGGTCATCCCGAGCTTGGCGCCAAGAAGGCGCGCGCCATTATGGATCGTCTGGCGCTTTCGCACGATTTGATTCGCGACGTGTGCCTGCTAATCAAGTACCATGACAAGCCGCTGCGTCCCGAGCGATCCTGCCTGCTCAATATGATGCGCGCGCTTTCGGGCGAGGGCGTCGACACGCCGCGCCTGATTGACGAGCTCATGGACCTTAAACGTGCCGATACGCTGGGCAAGGCGCCGTCGTGCTTCTATTACGTCGAGACGATCGAGGAGATGCGTTCGCTCGCCCACGACCTGCTTGAGGCGGGGGAGCCCTATACGCTGAAGATGCTTGCCATCAACGGCGGTGACCTGATTCGTGCCGGCGTCAAGCCCGGGCCGGAGTTGGGGCAGCTGCTCAACGCCGCCCTCGACGCCGTAATCGAGGACAACGTCCCCAACGAGCGCGAAGCCCTTCTGGCCCACCTCAACCTAGGATGATTTTTCTGGGACGGGGCTTAAAAAATCATAGGCTGTGGCTTTTAACTGCGCTTTCCATAACCTCCTGACAAATTTCGGGCAATTTGGATTTTCTTCTTGCGCTCGCGTTTTATGTCCCGTAATATATGTCCTCGCAGCACGGCAGTGCAGATGTCATGTGGCCCGTTCGTCTAGCGGTTTAGGACGCCGCCCTCTCAAGGCGG
>USDE01000108.1 GCA_900553345.1 uncultured Collinsella sp. | reverse complement strand
ATATGAATATCACGGTATACCTGGGCGCCAGCGTTGGTAACGACCCAGCATTTCTGCCTGCGGTGCAAGAGCTGGGCAACTGGATTGGCTCCAACGGGCACGCGCTGGTATACGGCGGGTCCAAATCGGGCCTGATGGGCGCGCTCGCCGATAGCGTACTCGAGGCAGGTGGACACGTGACGGGTGTTGAGCCGAGCTTTTTTATAGAGGCCGAGTTTCAGCACGACGGCATCGATGACCTCATCGTGACGAGCGATATGGCCGAGCGTAAGGACAAGATGATCGAGCTCGGTGATGCGTTCATCGCATTTCCGGGCGGCACGGGCACGCTCGAGGAGATTGCCGAGGTCATGTCCGCGGTGTCGTTGGGGCACCTGAGTGCTCCGTGCATCCTGTATAACCTTGACGGTTACTACAACGACCTCAAGGCGCTGCTCGGGCACATGATTGATAAGGGGCTTTCGAGCCCGAGGCGCCAGCAAGGCATCTACTTTGCCGACGATTTGCGCGAGATTGTCTCGATTATCAACGGATAAGTCTTGAGCCTGCCCCACTATGACTCCCAATGGTGCCGTTTGTGGCGCAGATGGTTGGCTTGTCTGGGCAACGCTCGCTCTACAATAAAACGTAATTATGTCGACTTTGACCGCGGGAGGACCCGATGGACAACCTTGCCAAACCCACAAACCGCGCGCTGTTTTTAGTTAGCGTTGCCGTGACCGGTGCGTTCGCAGGTGCCGCGGTCTGGCTGTTCTTTTTTGCGATGGAGCACGGTATCGACTATCTGTGGACCGAGATCCCCCACATGCTGGGCGCGGCGTCGCCCGAACTCGCCAGCGGCCCGTTTGGCTTTTTGCCGTACCCGTTTTTCGTCTGCCTGCTGGGCGGCCTGTTAATCGGTCTGTACGAAAAGATGACAGGCACCAAGACCGATGACCTCAACCAGGTGATGGCTAAGGTTAAGCAAGACGGGCGCTACCCGTACGACAAACTGGGCAAGCTTTCGCTCGCGGCATTGCTGCCGCTGCTGTTTGGCGGAAGCATTGGACCGGAGGCCGGCCTGACCGGCGTTATCGCTGGTCTGTGCAGCTGGGTCGGCGACCGCATGCGTCGCTTTGGCGCCGAGTTTAGGGAGCTTACGCTGCTGGGTACCCAGGCTGCCCTGACGGCGCTCTTTACCGCGCCCGTCTTTGGCTTTGTGGCACCGCTTGCCGGTAGCGCCGATGGCCAGGGCGAAGACGCCGACGATGAGTCCGCGTCCGGCGAGATCACCATCAAGTTGCCCAAGGCGCAAAAGACGGTGGTCTACGGCATCGCGATTGCCGGCGGTCTGGGCACCTACCTGCTGCTTGGCCAGCTTGTGGGCGGCGGCATGGGCATGCCCAGGTTCGAGTCCGCCGAGGTGGGCAATCTGGAACTTGTCTGGCTCATTCCGCTGGCGTTGGTCGGCACCGTATGCGGTTGGCTGTACTTTGTCTCCGAGCATGCGAGCGAGGCACTGTCACATGCAATAGGGGAGCGTCCTGTCGTCAAGGCCATGCTAGCCGGTTTGGCGCTTGCTATCTGCGGCACGGTCCTGCCCTACACCATGTTTGCTGGCGAGACCCAGGCCGACGTGCTCATGGAAACCTATCTGACCATTCCTGCCGGCGTGCTTATCGCGACCGGTCTTGTTAAGGCCATGCTGACGCCCGCCCTCATCAGCCTTGGCTGGCGCGGCGGCCACTTCTTCCCGGTTATCTTCTCGGGCGTAAGCCTGGGCTATGGCCTTGCCATCCTCACCGGCGCAGATCCGGTCTTTTGCGTCGCCGTCTGCACGGCATCGACGATGGGCGCCGTCATGCGCCAGCCCGTCATGGTCGTGGGCCTGCTGCTCATGTGCTTCCCGCTCAAGGGCATCGTCTGCATGATCATTGCCGCAGCCATCGCCGCCGGCATTCCGCTGCCCAAGCCGCTGCGCAAGTAGCACGGCAGCGCGCGGTCAGTACAAACATCTCAAGTCCGGTGCGGGCGCTGTGTCACGGATTTGCGGGTGGACTGGATTTCGTTCGGTATCGGCGCTACTTCCAAATTGCAAGCGCGGCGGTGCCCAGTACGATGAGGGCGAGACCGATGGCGCTGCGGCGGGAGAGTTTTTCGTTGAATGCCAGGCGCGCAAATAGCATCGATACGACAATCGATAGTTTGTCGATCTGCACCACGACACTCACCTGGCCTGCAGCGATGGCATAGTAATAGAGCAGCCACGATGCTCCAGTCGCGATGCCCGATGTTGCGAGAAATGTGAGTTCGCGCCGGTCAACGTGCGCGACCTGCTCCAGTTTTCCCTTGGCTGCCACGATTGCGCATGCCATAACCAGTACCACGCAGGTGCGGATTGCCGTGGCCAGGTTTGACTCAACGCCTTCGATGCCGATCTTGGCGAGGACGGAGGTGAGTGCCGCGAACACGGCGGCGCCGAGGGCGTAAGCGAGCCAGGTTCGGTCTTGCTGCTGCTCGGGTTCGGCGGACTGCTTCTTCTCGATCATTAAAAACGTGCCGAGGGTGATGACAGCGGTTCCCACGAGCTTAACCGCAAGGTTGCTCGTCTCGTCAAAAAGCGCGATGGCGACCAGTGCGGCGAGCACGGTGCTCATCTTGTCGACCGGTACGACCTTATTGACATTTTCGATGCTCAACGCCTTAAAGTAACAGATCCACGAAGCACCGGTAGCGAGTCCCGAGAGGACGAGAAAGAGCCAGGATCTGGGTTCGATGCTGCCGATGGTTCCAATGGATCCAGAAATGCCCGCCATTGCCCAGGCGAAAACGAGCACCACGCAGGTGCGAATGGTCGTCGCGACATCGGAGTCGGTCTGCTTGATGCCGCATTTGGCCAAGATGGATGTGATGCCGGCAAAGAATGCTGACGCAAATGCTGCGACAACCCACGACACGGGTGCGGTACCTCCTTGGATAATGGGTTTATCCTGCGAGTTTTATGGACATGAGGATACCGCCCCACCATGAAGGTTTGATATGGCCGCGGCGAGACGGGGGTTATGTTCCGGGGAGCCATTTGGTGAAGGCTCGAATTGTCGATATGCTGTCGACTTCTCTTTGGTTTCCAAGATCTAAACGGCATGCTTCGAAGGGCGGCGGCGTTGTTGTTGCTTCGTCTTATCTAGTAAATGAGGTGGCGTGCAGCCCAAGCCCTTTGGCTGTCGATTACAGGTCGCGTGCCCGATAGACCTTGGTGCTGACTGCGCAGCTGATTGCACATAGCGCGAGGGTAAGTGCGGCGATGCCTGCGCACAGGCAGCCAAGAACGGCAGGATCGGGATTCGCTCCGGCAATCGACATGAGCCAGTTGCTGATGGGGTTGGAGGAGCTCAGCGTGGCCATGGTGCCGCAACCAAGCAGGGCAAACAGGCCAACGGATAGGCGCAGCGCCTCCATGTGACCAAATCGAAAGAACAGCGGCTGCGCCAAAAACACCATCATGAGGGAGATGAGCATCGATGCTGCCGAGGCGATTGCGATTTCAAAGACCGTCTGTCCCGTCGAAGGAATGCCCGCGCTGTTGAAGAGCGGGATGGAGGCGATGCTCAAAAGCGTAGCTGCACATGCCATGACGGCGGAGAAGACAATAACGCTCAGGTAGCGTGCGCGGATGATGTCTTTGCGCGAGAAGGGCAGCGTTGCCCGGTAGCGCTCCCAACCGTTTTGATTGTCGAAACCGGCCAGTGAGTTCATGACTATGATGGGCGACATGGCACTGACGGCGCAGGCGCCGGCGCTCATACCGGAATCGCCATCCGACGCGTTGACGAGCGTCAGCACAACGAAGATGAACAAGCCGACGCCCGCAATGCTCGGGATGAGCGTGCGAACGATGGCGAGTTCGGACATAAAGGCGCGTTTCATTTCGAAGCCCCTTTCAGTATGAGGCGCAGATAGTCATCAATGGTTGCCCGATCGCAGGGAATCTCGGGAAAGGCCTCGAGCGTTTCGCGACGGTTGGGTACGAGTACGTCCACGCTGTAGGCGTGACGGGCGGCACGGGCGCCTTCGACGCAAGCCATAAGCTCGGCAGCCTGCGATTGGGTGCAGTGGGCGATGCCGGCGCGGTCGGTAATGTCCTCGCGCGGCAGGTCAAAAATAATCGAGCCATTATCGATGCAGATGACGCGATCAGCGGTGCGATCGAGGTCGGACGTAATGTGGCTCGAGAGCAGCACACTGTGCTGGCCGTCGGCGACAAAGGCAAGCAGCTCATCAAGCAGTTCCTCGCGTGCCATGGGATCGAGGCCCGCGGTGGCTTCGTCCAAAACGAGCAGCTTGGCCTTGTGACTGAGCGCACAGGCAAGCTGCAGTTTCATGCCCATGCCGCGGGAGAGGTCCTTGACCTTTGTCTTGGGATCGAGGCCAAATCGGTTGATGAATCCGGCGAACGTTTCGCGGTCCCACGTGGGGTACGCTGGGCCTACGAGCGACTCGATCTGGCCCACCTTGAGCGTGGAGGGGAAGGGGCACGTGTCCAGGACAAGACCGACGCGGGAGCGTAGATGGCGTTGCGACTCATCGGGCGCGTCGGCGCCACAGTGCTGCCCAAACAGGTGCACTTCGCCGGCATCGAGCTTTATAAGCCCGAGAGCAGCTCGAATCGTCGTTGTTTTGCCAGCACCGTTGGCACCAACAAAGCCGATGATCTGGCCAGGCTCCACGGCAAGCGTGACGTCGCGCAGCGAAAAGCGGTCGCTTACAGCGTGTGAGATGCCTTTGAGTTCAAGCAAGTTTTGCATGGTATAGCCTTTCTTGCAGATGGCTACTGCATGGTTTCGGGGGCTACCAGGTCGAGCATCTCGTGCAGTTTGTCGCGCGTGACGCCCAGGGTTTCGGCTTGGCTCGCCGCTTTCACAAGTAGCTCTTCGATATGGCAGAGCTGGTTTTCGCGCAAGAGTTCCTGGTTGCCCTCGGCGACAAAGCAGCCCTTGCCCTGCACGGTGCAGATAAACCCGAGTTGCTCTAGGTCGGCGTAGGCGCGCTTGGTGGTGATGACGCTCACGCCAAGATCGCTCGCGAGCGCACGGATGCTGGGGAGTTTGGCTCCCGCAGTGAGCGTGCCCGAAAGGATTTGAGCTTTGACCTGCGAGGATATCTGTTCGTAGATGGGCTTATCGCTCGAATTGGATAGGATGATGTCCACAGCGGCTCCTTAGCTGTTGGGCTACACGTGTATATAACCGGTAAGCACAGTATATATACACTATGCACAGTTATGCAAGAGCTAAATGTGGAATAGACCATCGGCGCCGCGCTTGCTCCAAAACAATCTCAATCTGTAACATCTGGGTCCGTTTTTGGTCGCCAGCTGTTACAGATTGAGATGTTATTTTCCCGCCTGCCTATTTGTCTCAATCTGTAACAGTAAGAGTCGATTTGCGCGGCTAGATGTTACAGAACGAGACATTGGCTGCCTGCCTTTCCGTTTATCTCGATTTGTAACAGCTAGACCCAATTTGGG
>USDE01000107.1 GCA_900553345.1 uncultured Collinsella sp. | reverse complement strand
CCCGCCGCCGATGTGGTGGGCCGCGTGGTCTTTGTGTCGGCAGGCCTGGGCGTGGTGGTCTCGTTGCTTACCAACCCGCTTCTGTTCTTCCCGCTTATCGTGGTGCCGCTGATCGTGCTGCTGGTGCTCGAGATTCGCCATATGGTCAAAACCACACAAGAGGTGGCACGCGCCGAGGACGAGGCCGCCCTGCGCGCAGCCGTGGAGCAGATTCGCGAAAAACGTCGCCGCGAGCAGGAAGGCCAGGACAGCGCCAAGGAGCAGAACGACGGTGGCCATACCGCTGAAAGCGCGGAAGCCGAACCCGGCGCCCTAGACGATTCCAACCACTCGGCATAGCGCGTCTGCGCCTTTCGCCCCTGCAATCTGGACGCTCGTAGATGTTCCGAATCGTCTGCTTTTTCATGCCGATATTCGTGCTACAGTTTGAGCGCTTTGTTGCCAATTGATTTCGGGGGAGTGGAATGGAGCAGGAGCGCTCAGCTCAGCGTGCACGCGAAAGGGCTTCGGTACCGATGACGGCTGCGTCCGATTTTGTCGTGCCCGGGGGAACTGACGAGCTCAGCCGCAACACCCGTCGCGCCTGGCGCGACCGTCTCAACGACGCCCAGACGCGCAAGATGATCACGGGTGTTTTAGCCACGCTGGTGGGCGGTTCGTTTTGGGGTTTCTCGGGTACCAGCGCGAGTTTTTTGTTCGATACCTACCATGTCGATACGCTGTGGCTTATGAGCATACGGCAGATTCTTGCCGGCCTGCTCTTTATGGCTGTGGTTGTCACGCACGACCGCGCACGCCTGGTCAAGCTTTGGACGACGCCCGATGATCGCAAGCAGCTGCTGCTCTTTACCGCTTTTGGCCTGCTCTTTAACCAGTTTTGTTATCTTTCGGCCGTGCGCCTGACCAATGCCGGAACCGCGACGGTGCTCCAGTGCCTGCAGCTGGTCATCATTATGGGCTACACCTGCGTGATCGACCATCGCATGCCTCGCGTGCGTGAGGCCGTTGGTATTGGGTTGGCCTTGGGCGGCACCTTTTTAATCGCTACCGGCGGCGACCCTACCAGTCTGAGTATATCGCCGCTTGGCCTGGTCGCAGGCCTTATGTGTGCGGTTAGCGCCGCCTGTATGGCGGTGATTCCCGCCAAGATTCTGTCCGAATACGGCAGCCCTATTGTTACGGGCTCGGCTATGCTTACGGCGGGTGTCGTTTCGAGCGTCTTTGTACAGCCGTGGGCTCATATGCCGGCCCTCGATACTGCTGCCGTCGAAGCGCTCGCGGTGTTTGTGATCGTGGGCTCTTTCCTGGCGTATATGCTCTATATGCAGGGCGTCAAGGATATTGGCTCCGTACGTGCGAGTCTTATCGGAACTGTGGAGCCGATCTCGGCAACCATTACCAGCGCCGTTATGCTGGGCACGGTGTTTTTGCCGACCGACTTGATTGGCTTTGCCATGATCATCGTGATGATGTTCCTGACGGTATAGCTTACGCCGCTGCCTAGATGGACACGGTGTTGCACCACAATTCCGCGAATTGGTGCCTGCATCTGGAGTTTAACTGACGATGCCAAATATGTCATAAACTAATAGCGTTATTGACTTTTAGTATTGCGAGGACTCCTCTATGGCTGGTAACCACTTTAAGAACGGCGACGGCGAGCGCCCTGCAGTTCCGCCGCGTTCAAATGGGACTGGAAACGCTGGCGTACCGAGTGGATCCAGCCAAAACGGTGCTGGCAACCGTACGTCTCCGGGCGAAACGGCGATGTTTACCGCTCTGTACGAACAGTCTCAAAAGGCAAAACAGGCTGGTCGCGTAGGCAGGCAGACATTTTCGGGCGGGGCGGGCTCTGCGGCTTCGTCGGCCGGGGTTCGTCCGGCGCCAACGGGCGGTGCAAATGTCGCCGGCCCCGCTGACCCCGCTAACAACGCTCATCGCGCCCACAACGCCGGCCCCATCAACTCTGCCAATCCCGCCAATAGTGCTTCTTCTGCTGGAGACGCAGGGCTTACGGGTAACCTAGGCACTATCTATACGGGCGCTTCCGAAACCGGCACGTTTGCCCGTCTCGATGACGACGGTGCCGAGTTTAAGGGCTCGGGCTCTAAAGAAGATTATTACGATTTTGGCTTGAACTACGGCGGTGATTCCTCGACGAGCCCGACCTCGAACGGCCTGGTTCGCCATCGCCATCGCAAGGGCGAGCGCAAGAACCGCCGCGTTTCGGCTATTGTCGCTGCCATCGTCGCGGTGGTTCTTGTCGCTTTTGGCGTGAGTGGCTTCATGCTGTTTAACTCGGCAAAAACCGTGAAGAGCCAGGCAAAGGAAACTGTCGAGATCGTCGGCGGCCTTAAGGACAAGGTCACGTCGGGCGATTTTTCGACCCTGCCCGACGATGCGAAAAAGATCGACGAGCTCTGCAGCAGCATGAAGAAAGAGACCTCGAGCCCGGTGTGGACGATGGCCTCGTTCATTCCGGTGTACGGCGGCGACATTAATGCCGCCCGCACCATGGTCGACGCTCTGTCCGATGTTTCGAGCGGCGCGCTGGTCCCCATGGCCGATAATCTCGCTCAGGCAACGCCCGGCAAGCTGTTCCAGGACGGGACAATCAACGTGTCCGCGCTGCAGGCGGTCGCCGATTCGCTCTCCGATAGCTCGAAGGCGTTCAAGAGCGCCAACAAAAAGGTGCAGAGTATTGGCGATACGCATATCGCCCAGGTGACCGAGCTGGTCGATAAGGCAAAGGACGGCTTTGCCACCCTGGACGGTGTAGTCGACGCGGCAGAGAAGATTGCCCCCGTTCTGCCCCAGATGCTCGGCGCCAACGGCCAGACGCGCAACTATCTTGTGTATGCCATGAACAACGTCGAGATTCGTGCTTGCGGCGGTTTTGGTGGTTCGCAAGGTTTGATTTCAGTCACCGATGGCCAGATGTCGATCGGTGACTTTGTTCCATGTATTGCGCTCAGCAAAGACGAGGCGGTTGAGAGCGTCGACGAAGAAGACGAGGCACTGTTTGGTGACCACAGCAACCTGTACAACTCTGGTAACGCGTATTCGCCCGATTGGCCCCGCAACTCGCAGCGTGTTGCCGCGCTGTGGAAGTCCCAGTATGGGCAGGACGTTGATGGCGTCGTCGGCATCGATCCGGTGTTCTTGCAGTACTTGCTGGGCCTTGTCGGTAATGTCTCGCTGCCCGATGGTACGGTCGTCGACGGTGCCAACGCGGCGAAGGTTCTCATGCATGATGTGTATTGGAACTATCCGGTCGAAGAATCGGACGGCATCTTTGCATCTGTTGCCAGCGCCGCCTTCGACAAGATTCTCGGTGGCATCGGTGACGTCGACGTTACGAAGCTTGTCGGTGCATTCGAGCGCGGTGCCGAAGAGGGCCGTCTGATTGCTTGGATGAGAAACGATGATGAGCAGAATGCCATCAAGGAGACGGGCATTGACGCTTCGCTGCCCGATCCGGATGATCCGAGTGCCGATCCCGTTGCCGGCGTTTACTTTAACAACCTGAGCTTCTCCAAGCTCGACTGGTATCTGAACGCCGACACGCAGATTGGCCAGGGCGTGAAGAACGGCGACGGCACGTGCTCCTATCGCATCACCGTTACCCTGACGAACATCATGACGCAGGAGGAGGCTGGCAAGCTGCCCGACTACGTTGCGGCGGGCGCATCCGATGCCGCGCGTGACGACGAACGCCTGAATGTCTCAGTGTTTGCCCCGACGGGCGGCAACATCAGTGACCTTACGGTTGAGGGCACCCAGTTTGGTCTTGGCGCCGCTACGTGGCATGGAATCCCCTTCTATTCGGGCACCGTTGACCTGCATGCTGGCGAGACGACGACGATCACGTATACGCTGACCACGTCGGCCGAGGCGGGGGACAAGCCGCTTACGCTGCGTCAGACTCCTACATGCCAGGCGGCTCGCGACAGCGCGTCGGCGTAGGGTTTTTCTGGTAGCGCAGATAATCGAGTACCATTTTGGGGCGGACGGGCAATCTGTTCGCCCCTATTTTGTAAGGAGAGCGCATGAAGTACTTTGGCACCGACGGCTTTCGCGGCGAGGCCAACGTTGGACTGACGGTAGAGCACGCTTATAAGATCGGCCGCTTTGTGGGCTGGTATTACGGCGCCAACCGCGGGACCAAAGCACGCGTGATCGTGGGCAAGGACACGCGTCGCTCGAGCTATATGTTTGAGGCGGCGCTGGTGAGCGGCTTGGTCGCGAGCGGCGCGGACGCCTACATGCTGCACGTGATCCCGACGCCGGGCGTGGCGCATCAGACCGTGGAGGGCTGCTTCGATTGCGGCATCATGATCAGTGCGAGCCACAACCCGTTTTGCGATAACGGCATTAAGCTCGTCAACAGCGACGGCTTTAAGATGGACGAGGACGTGTTGGAGCTCATCGAGGACTATATCGATGGCAAGAGCGAGGTGCCGCTGGCAACGGGCAACCACATCGGTGCCACGGTGGACTACATGCAGGGTCGCAACCGCTACATCGCCTCGCTCATCGCAAGCGCGAATTTTTCGCTGCAGGGCGTCAAGATCGGTCTCGACTGCGCCAACGGCTCGGCTTCCTCGGTGGCCAAGCCGGTGTTCGACGCGCTGGGCGCCGACGTGCGCGTGATCAACGCCGCGCCCGATGGCTTTAACATTAACGTCGACTGCGGCTCCACGCATATGGAGCGCCTGCAGCGCCACGTGGTGGAGCAGGGCCTGGACGTGGGCTTTGCCTACGACGGCGATGCCGACCGCTGCCTGGCCGTGGACGAGCGCGGCCGCGTGGTCGACGGCGACCAGATCCTGTACGTGTGCGGCGTGTACCTGAACAAGCACGGGCGCCTCTCGGGCGGTACCGTGGTGCCGACGATCGCCAGCAACTTTGGCCTGGTCAAGTCGCTGGAGCTTGCCGGCCTGAGCGCCGTGACCAGCGGCGTGGGCGACCGTCACGTGTATGCAAAGATGCGCGAGGGCGGCTACAGCCTGGGTGGAGAGCAGACGGGCCACACGATCTTTGGCGATATCGAGCGCACGGGCGACGGCATTATGACCTCGCTGCGTGTGATGGAAGTGATTCGTGCCGAGCGCGAGACGCTCTCGCAGCTCACGGCTCCGTGCAAACTGCTGCCGCAGGCGCAGGTTGCCGTGCGCGTGGCGGATAAAGACGCCGCACTGGACAACATGGGCGTGCAGGCCGCCATCGCCGAGGCCGAGGCATCGCTGGCGGGCGAGGGCCGCGTACTGGTGCGCAAGAGCGGAACCGAGTCGGTGATTCGCGTTTTGGCCGAAGCCCCCGACCAAGCCGCCGCCGACACCGCCATGAAGCGCATCGCCAACGCACTCGAAGCTCTGTAGTTACGCGGTTCTACCAAACCGCGTAACTGCTCGACGCTGCAAACGGCCCCAAGCGGCAATCTGACGTTCAACTTCAAGGGCGCGACCAGAAGGTCAGCGCCCTTTCATTAGAGGCTTTAGCCTGTGCGGGGCGCGCAGCGCGCCGCATCAGAAACCACCCGC
>USDE01000106.1 GCA_900553345.1 uncultured Collinsella sp. | reverse complement strand
CGCGGGGGAGGATCCTAAGTTTATCGCTCGTCGTATTATGATTCAGGCTTCTGAGGATGTTGGCAACGCCGACCCACAGGCGCTTTTGGTGGCACATGCCGCGTTTAAGTCTGCCGAGGTCATTGGCTATCCCGAGTGCCGTATTAATCTGGCTCAGGCTGCTCTCTATGTGTGCTTGGCGCCTAAATCGAACGCGTGCGAGGCTTCGATCGATGCGGCGTTGGCCGATATCCATTCAAGTGGGCTGCGCGAGGTGCCGAGTTATCTGCGCGATCGTCATCGCCCGGGCAGCGACGAATACGGTGTGTATAAGTATCCGCATGATTATCCCGAAGGCTGGGTCGATCAGCGCTATTTGCCCGAGGGGCTGGAGCGCGGTGCGTTTTGGCAGCCTGCCGGCCGCGGCTGGGAAGAGTGGCGCGTAGAGCAAAGCGAACGCGACCGTAGCGGAAACGCGCCCAAGTAGGTCCTTGGGACCTCGCACATTCCCTTTGGGTATCTTTCCCCTTCTTTGGGGTACCATGAAAAGCGTCTGTATTTCGATTCCTTCGGGAGGCTTGTATGAGTCCCATTCAAATCGCCCTGCTGCTGCTCGCCGTTGCCGGCGTGTGGGCTGTTATCGAGCTCGCGCTTACGCTGCGCAAGACCCGCACCGTCGTTGATTCGCTCGACAAGACGGTGAGCGACCTTAACAACACCATCGCCGAGGCACAGCCGGTGGTAGCAAAGCTCGATGGCGCTGTCGATGAGCTCACCCCCGCGTTGGCTCAGGTTGAGCCGCTCCTCAAGTCGAGCAAGACCGCCGTCGACGCCCTTACCTCCAATCTCGTAGAGGTCGAAGCTGTGGTTCGCGACATTTCCGAGGTTACGGGCAGCGTGGCCGAGGCCAGCAATGCCGTATCGAGCGTGACTGATTCTGCTGCTGGTGCCGTGCAGAAACTCTTTAACAAGGTGAAGGCTCCCGCGGCCGACGCCGAGCGCACGCTTTCCGCTGCCGCCGAAGCCGAGCAGCCGACCGAGCGTGTCCTGATTGACGAAGCCGGGGACGATGCCGCTGCTGGTGACGATGATACACAGAAGCCTGCTGCTAAAGCAGCCCAGTATTACACCTACACGCCCGCCGAGACCTCCGAGGAGTCCTGCGATGAGTAGCGAAGCAACTTGCCCCATTACGCTGAGCGTTGCCGGTGATCCGCGTCTCGCGCGCCTTGTGCGCATGACGGCGGCAAATGTCGGTGCGCTGTGCTCTATGTCCGTCGATCGCATCGAGGATATCCGTATGGCTGCCGAGGAGGCCTTCATCTTTGGCTGCACGGCCGTTGATTCTGACGACATTTCGATCAAATTCGACGTCGACGAATCGCACGTGGGCATGACCTTTACCTTTGGTGACCAGGCGACTGTCGATGAGGATGATCAGGCTGCCGTGTATGCCGAGCTCATTCTGGCAAGCGTGTGCGATTCCTACGAAAAGACTGCGGCGCCCCTGACGCTTTCCCTCGACCTCAAGGCGGATATCTAATATGACCGAACGTTCCCGGAGCGGTAAGACCGCTTGGGACAAGGAGAAAACCCGCGAGCTGTTTCGTCGCTACAAAGAGACCGGTGATCCGGACGCACGTGAGCAGCTCGTCATGTCCCATATGAACCTGGTAAGGTTTCTTGCCAACAAATTTAAGAACCGCGGCGAGCCGCTCGACGACCTCATGCAGGTCGGCTATCTGGGTTTGCTCAAAGCTATCGACCGCTTTGACCCCGAGCGCGGACTCGAGTTCACGACGTTTGCCACGCCTACCATCCTGGGCGAGATTAAGCGTCACTTTCGCGACAAGGGCTGGAGCGTGCGCGTGCCGCGCCGTCTGCAGGAGCTTTCTGCCAAGGTCAACCAGGCTACCGACAAGCTCACTAACGAGCTGCAGCGCTCGCCTAAGGTTGAAGAAATCGCTGAGTACCTGGGTGTGACCGTCGACGAGGTGCTGGAGGCCATGGAATCGTCTTCGGCCTATACCTCGGTGTCCATCGAGGCTCCTGGCGCGTCCGATTCCGATGATGCCCCCTCGATTCTCGACCGCTATGCCGATGACGATAACGAGCTCGATTTTACTGATGACCGACTGGTAATCGAGGAGGCCATCCGCGATTTCTCGCCGCGCGAGCGCGAGGTTATCGAGCTGCGTTTCGTAAAGGGCATGACCCAGATCGAGATTGCCAAGAAGCTGGGTATCTCGCAGGTGCAGGTCTCGCGCCTGCTGCGCCGTACCCTTAAGAAGATTCAGGACAAGATCGACCCCGACGGAGTGATGGTTCGTTCATGAGTGAGCACCCCCAACAAACCGACCGCACGCTGCGCGATACCCGTATCCTGACGCTGCGCATTTGGGGCGTCGTCGGTTGCATCGTTATCGCCGCCGTCATCTTTAACCTTATGGGCATCCTGGCACCGGTTATCGAGTTTCTCGCTGTCGGTTCCATCATCGCTTTTGTGATGTCGCCGATCACCAACTGGCTCGAGCATCACGGCGTCGGTCGTGGCATCGGTTCGCTCATCGCGCTGATCGTGGTTGTGGCAGTGCTCGTCGGCGTCGTCTGCATCCTGTCCCCTATTTTGCTCGGTCAGATTATGGAAGTCCTGAGCCGTCTGCCTGAGCAGCTTCGCGTTGCGGGCGGTGATCTCAACGAGATGATTTCGCACGCTAAGACGCTCAACAACACGCCGCTCAAGGAGTACTTGGACGATAATCTGTCCTCGCTGGTTACTGTGGCGTCCAAGTACGTATCGCAAATCGCCGCTGAGCTCGGTCGCGGCGTGTTCCCGCTGATCACCAACACGGCCTCGCAGCTGTTCGTAATCTTCCTGGGTTTGGTGCTTGCCTACTGGCTTGCCTGCGATTATCCCCGTATGCACCACGAGGTCTGTACCATCATCGGACAGGAAAAAGAGACCTCGTACCGCTTTATGGTCGCGATTCTTTCGCGCTCGGTCGGCGGTTATATGCGCGGCATGGTCGTGACGTCCATCTGCGGTGGCATCCTCGCCTTTATCGGCTTTACGCTCATTGGCCATCCCTACGCGGCACTCATGGCCATCTTTACCGGCATCATGCACTTGGTCCCGGTTGTCGGTCCCTGGGTAAGCGCGGCTATCGCCACGGTGCTTGGCTTTATGTTCAGTCCCATGCTGGCGTTGTGGACGCTCGTTGTGACCATGGTGGCTCAAAACGTCACCGATAACGTCATTTCCCCCAAGGTCATGCAGAGTTCGGTGCAGGTGCATCCCATCATGAGCCTGACGGCCCTCGTTATTGGTTCGGCACTTATGGGTCCCATCGGCATGGTCATCGCCATTCCGCTGTGCGCGGCCCTCAAGGGCATTTTCGTCTACTACTTTGAGAACGAGACCGGTCGCCAGCTCGTGGCATACGACGGCGCTGTATTTAAGGGCACGCCATATCGCGATGCCGAGGGCAACCCGGTCGCCGCCTACGACGCGCTTGGAGACGATACGTTCATTTACGAGTCCGAGCTCATCGGCAACGAGACCGCGCCCGAGGCCCAGGCGATGCCCAAGCCCGAGCTCGAGAATCCCTGGATCAAGCTCTCGGGCCTGCAGCCCGATGCGACGAGCTTTTTCAAGAATCCCTTCGCCAAGGACGATGACTCCAACTCGGACGACGATACCAAAACCGGCATCGACGGCTCCATGGACGATTCGGATTCCAAATAGGCCCTGTTAGTTGATCTACTTCTTTGCCGGTGTCGTATACGAAACCGCTATACCCGCGGCAATTGCCATGAGACAGCTCGCGATGAATCCGAACTCATACTTCAAAACGTTTGTTGCGGTCAGGGCGATAATCAACACGGTCGCAATTTGCAGAATTATCATTATTGCGAAGAGATTGATTCCTTGTTTGGCCGAAGTCGCTGAGTGAGTTTGGCTTTGTTGATTCAGGTTGTAGCTGACAACAAAAGCGACCAGTTCGCTTGATACGGGGCCGACTACATAGAAAAAGATTGCGTCAATGAAGCCTATAGTGTTGTAAGTTGTTTCGCCGGAAAAAACAGCGTATAAAGCATATCCAAATCTTGGCTGATTCATGTATGAGTACGAAAAGACGAAGAGCGTCAATATTGCTACTACCAGAAGTGCATTCAGGACAAATCGTTTGCTTTTCATCGATTGCTCCTTCCGGGTGAATCTTATATGTAATTCTATAGTAGCCTTTTTCAATGCATCGCATACTCCTACATAACGTGCACTTTCGCTGTAGGGTCGGCTTTATGTCGGCCCTCTTTTTTGCACTTGCGCGGCGGGATGGTAATATCGTTACGTTTGAACTGTTTCGATGTGAAACCGAGGAGATTCCCTCTATGAGTGCTGACTACCCGTCAATGACTACGGCCGAGATCCGCTCCAAGTTCCTCAACTTCTTTGAGGAGCGCGGTCTTAAGCTCTATCCTTCTTCGTCCCTTGTTCCCGACGACCCCTCGCTGCTGCTTGCCAACGCCGGCATGAACCAGTTTAAGGAGTACTACCAGGGCAAGAAGACCATGAAGGAGATCGGCGCGATCTCCTGCCAGAAGTGTGTCCGCACCAACGACATCGACTGCATCGGCGAGGACGGCCGTCACCTGTCGTTCTTCGAGATGCTCGGTGACTTCTCCTTTGGCGGCGTCTCCAAGCAGCAGGCTTGCGCTTGGGCCTTCGAGCTCATCACCAAGGAGTTCAAGCTGCCGCTCGATCGCCTGTACTTTACCGTCTTTACCGAGGACGACGAGACCCACGACGTGTGGCGTTCTCTGGGCGTTGCCGAGGACCACATCTCCCGCCTGGGCGAGGACGACAACTTCTGGGCTGCCGGCCCCACCGGCCCCTGCGGTCCGTGCTCCGAGATCTACTTTGACATGGGCGAGGAGGTCGGTTGCGGCAGCCCCGACTGCAAGCCCGGCTGCGACTGCGACCGCTTCCTTGAGTTCTGGAACCTCGTGTTTACCCAGTACGACCGCCAGGAGGACGGCTCCATGCCGGAGCTGCCGCACCGCAACCTCGATACGGGCATGGGCCTGGAGCGCATGGCCGCCATCATGCAGGGCGTGCAGTCCAACTACGAGACCGACGTGCTGCGCAGCGGCAAGACCTATGACGCCGACGATTACTCCGGTGCCAGCCGCTCCCTGCGCATCATCGCCGACCACTCCCGTGCCGTCGACTTTATGATCTCTGACGGCATCCTCCCCGGTAACGAGGGTCGCGAGTACGTCCTTCGCCGTCTGCTCCGCCGTGCCGTGTTCCACGGCCGCCTGCTGGGCATCGAGGGTGCCTTCCTGACCAAGTTCATCGACGAGGTCAACGCTCAGATGGGCGAGGCCTATCCCGAGCTGCTCAAGAACGTCGCACTCGTCAAGGGTATCGTCGCCTCTGAGGAGGAGCGCTTCTCCACGACGCTCGACAACGGCCGCGTCTACCTGGACGAGGCCCTGGCAGCGCTTGCCGATGGCGCCGTGCTCCCGGGTGATGTCGCCTTTAAGCTGCACGACACCTTTGGTTTCCCCATCGACCTGACCGTCGAGATTGCCGGCACCGCCGGCCACGACGTCGACATG
>USDE01000105.1 GCA_900553345.1 uncultured Collinsella sp. | reverse complement strand
CCTGCGGTGACCATCTTCGGCAGTGCCCGCACGCCCAAGACAGATCCGCTCTACAAGGCGGCTCGCACGGTCGGTCGCAAAATCGCCCAGCGCGGCGTGGCGGTTATCACCGGCGGTGGCCCCGGCGTCATGGAGGCGGCCAACAGGGGAGCGGCGAGCGTGAACGGCAAGTCGGTCGGCTTGGGTATCGAGCTTCCGCACGAACATGGGCTCAACAAATACGTGAACCTTGGCATGGACTTCCGTTACTTCTTTGTGCGCAAAACCATGTTCGTCAAATACAGCTCGGGTGCCATCGTGTTTCCCGGTGGTTTTGGCACGCTCGACGAGATGTTCGAGGTGCTCACGCTGGTGCAGACACACAAGGTCAAGCGCATGCCGCTTGTTTTGGTGGGCAGCGAGTACTGGCAGGGCCTGTTCGACTGGCTCAACGGCCCGGTGATGGACGCCGGTATGATTAGCCCGCTCGATCCGGAGTTGGTGCACATCACCGATGACCTCAACGAGGCCGTCGACATCGCCCTAAGCGGGCTGATGTAGGGCAAGCGTGCCTGTCGTTGTAGTAATGAGAAGGGCAGATTGATGCTATTTAACATCAATCTGCCATCTAAATTGGGTATACTGATGCAAAAGATGAGGCGAGGAGGTCGCGTATGTCTACTGCAACGGTAAAGCCCACGACGGTTCGCATCGAAGAGGGGCTCAAGGAACAGGCGACTGAGTTCTTGGACTCAGTTGGTTTGAGTCTCAATTCGTATCTCAACCTTGCTGTTCGGCAGCTGGTAAATCAGCGAAAGATTCCGTTTGAGATCGTTGGCCGTTCCGAGGTTCCCAACGAGGCGACGAGACGCGCCATGGTGATCGCCGAGGCTCATGAGTTGGGGATTTTGCCGGACGATAGTCCGTCATTCAACGACGCTGATGAGCTTATATCGTTCCTCGATGAGGACTAGCGATGTTTGAGATTAAAGTCGAGGCTCAGTTTAAGGCGGATTACAAACGGACGACGCGCACCCATCCGCAGCTAAAAACCGAGTTTAAGGCGGCAGTCGCAGAGCTTGCAGCTCGCGGCTCGCTTCCCGCGGAATATGGCGCCCATGAGCTTTCAAACCCGGGCGGCAATTACAACGGCCACATCGATTTCCATCTATCCGATGGCTTGGTCGATGTGATCGTTCTCTACTTGCCGCATAAGACTAATCCTGTGATCCGACTGGTCAGAATGGGCTCGCATGAGGAACTGTTCCGGGGCCCGCAGGGCTGATTGCCGATTTCTAAGTTGCGGTGGAATAGGGATTGATTTGCGGCTGATAAGCCAAAAACAGTCCCTATTCCACCGCAAGTGGTAAAGGTGCCCCTAGTGGATGGGCTGGTAGCGGGGGCAGTAGCTGATGGCGATGGCGTCGACGCCTACGTGGGTGGCGATGGTGCAGCCGATGGGGCCGGTGCCGGCGTCTACGTAGTCTTGGCCCGCGAGCGCTTGGCTGACGAGCTCGTGCTCCTCGGTGGCGCCGGTTGTGAGCACGCGCACGCTAGAGCCCGGGTGCTCGGCCAAAAATGCGAGGCAATCGGCCATGGTGTTGGCGACGATGCGCTTGGCGCCGCGGCCCTTTTTGATGGCCTTGATCTCGCCCGATTTCCACTCCGGCGAAACGGCCAGACGAATGTTGAGCATCTGCGTCAGCTGGCCAGCGAGCTT
The DNA here is from genome assembly GCA_900553345.1 of uncultured Collinsella sp. Classification (GTDB taxonomy): domain Bacteria; phylum Actinomycetota; class Coriobacteriia; order Coriobacteriales; family Coriobacteriaceae; genus Collinsella. The sequence continues at coordinate 3,921 of USDE01000105.1, read as the reverse complement.
GGGCGCGCGGCCGTTCTTGACCAGGTTCTCGAGTGTGCGCGGAATCAGCAGCAGATGGGCGTCGGGCAGCGTCGCACGGATCTGCGCCTCGGTCTCGTCCAGGCTGCGGCCGTCCTCGCGCATGGCCAGCGCGTACTCCACCAGCAAACCCTCGGCGCCCGAACCGGTGCGCGAGTCGATGCAGCGAACGTCGAGCTCGTGCGTTTCGGCCGTCAGGCTGGCGTTGGCATAGCAGGCGGACCACTCGCTGCACAGCGAGATAAAGATGGCGCTGTCGTGGCCGTCGGCGAGCACGCGGTCAAAGAGTGCCTTGAACTCGCCGGCGCTCGGCTGCGAGGTGTGCGGCAGCTGCTCGGAGCCGGCCATGCGCGCGACGTATTCCTCGGCGGTAATCTGCACCTGGTCGAGCAGGTCCTCGCCCTCGATAATCACATGCAGCGGAATCACGTAAATGCCGAGCTCTTGGGCGCGGGCGGGGGAGATGTCAGACGTGGAGTCGGTTATGATGGCAAAAGACATAATTGCACCTTTCGCTGGGGCGCTTGCGCGCCGCCTTCTGAGAGCAAAGTGCGACAAGTATAGTAGAGTCGTTCCACATTACTAGGTTCAATTGTTGAATAGTCAACAGTTTGAAGTGTCGGTGTGGAAATCGTCAGCTGGGGAAGAGGAATGCCGATGGAGGCACTGGAGATATGCAGGCGGCCGGTCGTGTTGTTTGATTTCGATGGCACGGTGGCCGATACGGGCCGGGCGGTGATGACCTCGACGCGCAAGACGCTGACTGCGCGCGGGTTTTCGGAGGCGCAGATGGGTGACCTGCGTCGCATGATCGGGCCGCCCCTGTGGAAGAGCTTTCACGACTTTTACGGCTTTTCCCGCGAGGAGTCGCTTGTGGTGGCCGACGAGTACCGTGCCTTTTTTGATGAGCTGGGGCCGGAGGAGTATCCCGTGTTCGATGGGATTCCCGGGTTACTCGACGGCCTTGCCGCCCAGGGCAAGCGTATGGCCGTCGCGACGTCGCGCATGGAAGCGAAGTGCATCGATATGGTGCATGAGCTGGGTCTTTCTCAGTTCGAAGCCGTGGCTGGCATGAATCCGCCGCAGGGACGCGAGACCAAGGCCGATTCGGTCCGCGATGCCCTGGCGGCGCTCGGCGCGACGGCCGACGATGCCGTGATGATCGGCGATCGCTTCAACGATGTGGAGGGCGCGCATGCGATGGGCGTGCCGTGCATTGGCATCTATTCGGGCGCGGCGGCGCCGGGGGAGCACGAGGCCGCGGGTGCCGATGCGGTGGTGCACTCGGTGGCCGAGCTTGCTAAACTTTTCGCTATCTAATGACGTAATGTGAGGGGCGGGCGTGCCCGCTGCTCATTGGTAAGGAGGTCGTCCATGAATCAGGTGGAGCAGAGCGTTGCCGAGTATGTCGACGAGGTTTGGGAAGATGTCGTCGCCGATATCGAGCAGCTGGTGAGCTATCCGTCTGTGGCTATTGCTGCCGATGCAGAGCCCGGTGCGCCGTTTGGCCGTCCGGTCCGTGATGCGCTCGATTGCGCGCTCGGCATTGCGCAAAAGCTCGGCTACCAGACGAGCGATGACGAGGGCTTTGTGGGCATCGCCGATATCCCGGGCCGCGGTGATAAGCAGCTTGCGACCATTTGCCATGTGGACGTGGTGCCCGCCGGTCCCGGCTGGAACACCGACCCGTTTGCGATGGAGCGTCGCGAGGGCTGGCTGCTCGGCCGTGGCGTGATCGACGACAAGGGCCCGGCGGTGTTGTCGCTCTACGCTGGCGCTTATCTGCTCAAACACGGCATTGTGCCACGCTATACCTTCCGCGCGCTGCTGGGCTGCGATGAGGAAGTTGGCATGTCCGACGTTCATCATTATCTGGAGAACTACCCCAACCCAGACTTTCTGTTTACGCCCGATGCCGAGTTCCCGGTCTGCAATGCCGAGAAGGGCCAGTTTGGGGCGACGTTTGTGAGCTCCAAGATCGACGGCGGGCGCATTGTGTCCTGGAGCGGTGCCGAGGCGAGCAACGCCATTCCGTCGCAGTCTATCTGCGAGCTTGCGATTGCCGCCGATGAGCTGCCGGCACCCGCTGAGAATGCCGACCGCCTGGAGATCACCGCACTCGATAACGGGCATGCGCAGATTTTCGCCCACGGCATTGGCGGTCATGCCTCGATGCCCGAGGGAACGATCAATGCCGTCGGCCTCATCGTGGCGTATCTGCGTGAGGCCGAGGACGCGTTTGGTGCGCGCGATGAGCGCCTGCTGACGCCTGCCGAGCATGAGTTTGTCAAGTTTCTGGCCTTTGTGCATGCGGACGCCTATGGTCGCGGCCTGGGTATCGATGCGACGAGCGCGGCGTTTGGCCCGCTCACGTGCAACCCCGGCGTCATCCGTGTGGCGGATGGCCATATCGAGCAGGTCATCGACGTGCGCTTCCCCGATAGCACCAGCGCCGATACCATCTGCGAGCAGCTTGAGCCGCTCGTGGGCCGCTTTGGTGTGACGTATCGCGTGGGTCGTGCCAAGGTGCCGTTCTCGGTCTCTGCCGACGATCCGGCCGTGAAGGCGCTTATCGATACCTATAACGAGTTTACGGGCAAGCATGCCGAGCCCTTTGCCATGGGCGGCGGCACGTACGCGCGCAACTTTGCCCGCGCCGTATCGTTTGGCCCCGAGGAGACCGGCCTGGAGCTGCCCGCATGGGGCGGCCAGATGCACGGCCCCAACGAGTGCGCCAACGAGGAGCAGCTCAAGCAAGCACTCAAGATTTACATCGTGGCAATCCTGCGCCTCAACGAGCTCGAACTTTAAGATTACGCGGTTTCCCAATCTAAGTTGCGGTGGAATAGTTCCTAGAAGGGGGCCATTTGACGGCCAAACAGGAACTATTTCACCGCAACTTCGTTTTTATTGGTGTAAAAGGCGGGTCATGTTTGGCGGCGGGATTGTTATTCGTTTGTAAAGCCGAGCCGCGTTTGCGGTAAGGGTCTATCAGATGCCCGTAAGAAACCGCAGTTGACGCGGGCGCTGCCCGGTTGGGGCCGTATCTTTCCAAACAGCAAAGCGGGCAGGGTGCCCGCGAGTCGCATGTACGAAAGGAAGATCATGCTCGATCAGGCTTATTCTCGTCGTCAGTTCCTCGGCCTCGCTGGTGGTCTTGCCAGCATCGTCGGTCTCGGTCTCGTTGGTTGCGGCGGCTCCGGCGCGTCCGACGCCGCCGACAAGGGTAGCGCCGCTGCTGCCGAGTCCGTCTCCGGCGAGGTGACCTACGACGGCGCCTCCTCGTTCCAGGCCCTCGTCGAGGCTGCTGCCGAGAAGTTCATGGACGCCAACCCGGACGTCTCCGTCTCCGGTTCGGGCAACGGTTCGGGCAAGGGCCTGACCGCCGTCGCCGCCGGCACCGTTACCATCGGTAACTCCGACGTCTTCGCCGAGACCAAGCTCGAGGCCGACCAGGTCAAGAACCTCGTCGACCATGAGGTCGCCGTCGTGGGCATGGGCCCTGTCGTCTCCAAGAACGTGACGGTCGACGACCTGTCCCTCGAGCAGCTCAAGGGCATCTTCTCTGGCCAGATCACCAACTGGAAGGAGGTCGGCGGCGACGACGCCAAGATCGTCGTTCTCAACCGCAAGGCCGGCTCCGGCACCCGCGCCACCTTCGAGGCCGCCGTCTTTGGCGACGAGACCGTCGACTTTAAGGGCGACGCCGAGCTCGACAAGTCCGGCGACGTCCAGACTCAGATGGGCAGCACTGACAACGCCATCTCCTACCTCGATTTCTCGCACTTCGATGACTCCAAGTTCAACGCCATCAAGGTCGAGGGCGTGGAGCCCAAGAGTGCAAACGTCACCGACGATTCCTTTAAGATCTGGGCGACCGAGCACATGTACTGCGCAAAGGAC
>USDE01000104.1 GCA_900553345.1 uncultured Collinsella sp. | reverse complement strand
TCTGTATTCAGAATTAGGATACGCTGCCGTGCGGACACGAATAGGCCCCGTGCCACCTCGAGCTCACGGGGCCCATAGATATCGATTAGGTGTGTTCTGCTTTAGATGGGTGTCCAGTTTAGTCCGTTCGATAGTGCGATCCGAGGCTTTCGGTTCGCTTGCGCATGGCTTTGACCATTTCCTGTGCTAGTTGAATCTGCGACTGAAGGCGGGCGAGGGCAGCGATTTCGCTGTCCTGGGCTTTCTGTGTGCTCAAGGTCGTTGCCTCCGTCTTCAAGCCCTCAAGCTCGTGTAGTGCTTCGGATAGGCCTGTTTCGGTGCGGTTGATCATGCAATAGGTGCTCATCGTGTGCTTAAGGCTGTGTGTCAGGCGTTCGGCATCTGCTGTAGCTGTGCCATGCTGGGGGAGGGCGATATCCGCCTTCAGGGCTGTCTCAGGCTCTTTCTGCGCTGCAAGGGCTGCCGATGCGCCCGCGATGCGTCCGAACACGATGCCGTTGGCGCTTGACAAGCCACCAATGCGGTCGGCGCCGTGCATGCCGCCTGTTGCCTCGCCACAGGCGTAGAGGCCCTCAACGCCCGTGTACGCGGTCTTGTCGATCCTGATGCCGCCGTTGGCGGCGTGGGCATACATCGCCACGCGCATCTCGTCGGTCGGCGCAATGCCGTGCTCGTCTTGTAGCCAGGTGGCAAAAGTCTGCACAAACTCTGGGACATCCTCGCGAGGGAAGTCGTAGTGGAGCGCTAGGCCTTCGGCACCCGCTTGATCGATGGCAAGATCGATGGCGCGGGAAGCCAGGCGCGATGTGAAGGGGCCATATCCGGAGCGCTGTTCAAGCAAATCGTCCAGTTTGTCGTCGGCAATATCTTCCGGCTGGTCTACATGTACGTAGCGCCAGGTTTTCTCGTTGAAGACCAGGTTGCGCTTGGGCTCGATGAAGCCCGGCATCATCTGCATAAACTCTATATTAGTAAGCGATGCACCGTGCGCCAGTGCGATGGCCTGCGAGGAGCTGAGCACATCGGCGGAAGTGAGGCTGCGCTCGAACAGGCCGCCTGTGCCACCGGCTGCGATGATCGTGGCCTTGGCAGCAAATGGCACGATTCGATCTTCGGTGAGGTCGTAGAGCACGGTTCCGGTGATTCTGCCGTTCGTGTCCTCAACAAGGTCGATAAGCTCATGGCGGGGGAGCAGGCGAATGCCGAGCGACTCGATCCGGGCTGTCAGAGCGTCCTCAAGGGGCTTGCGGGTGAGGCCGCGCCACATGCGCGTTTTGTGGTCAAAGCAGGGGATAAACTGCTTTTGCTGAGCGCTCTCAGCGTTTTGCGGACGCTTGAGCTCAACGCCCAGGTCTTGCTCGAGCCATTCAATTGCCTGGGGAATGCCGTGGACAAACGTCTGGACAAGCTCGGGGTCGGCGACACCGCCGCCGACGGTCTGGATGGTGTCGATGAGGTCTTGTTCGTCGTCTTCGTTAACGGGTCCGATAAGCCCTAGGCCCCAGGTTCCGGGGAAGAAGCTCGATCCACTCATGGTCTTGCCGGCGCTTGCCACAGCGACGGTTGCGCCCGTGCGTGCCGCTTCGATGGCGGCACAAAGGCCCGCAATGCCAGATCCAATTACCAGTACATCAGTCGATTCCATCGGATTCCTTTCTCGTCCGGCGCATTGTCGCACGGGTGATCGGCAATGGGGCCGCAAAGACTTGGCAAATCGGTAAAGGGCAATTATGGCAGGTGGGCGTCATGGGCGTTCTGATGCTCCATCTCATCACATCTCGTATATCGCACCAACTGATATATCGGCATTAGCTACCCTGCGACAGTGCAAACAAAAAGAGCCGCTACCTCGAAAGGTAGCGGCTCCAAAGCTCAGCTATATGAGCATCGCGCGGGCGCGATTAGGCCTTGAGGGCCTCCTCGACGGCGACAGCGCAGGCGACGGTGGCACCGACCATGGGGTTGTTGCCCATGCCGATGAGACCCATCATGTCGACGTGCGCAGGCACGGAGGAAGAACCGGCGAACTGGGCGTCGGAGTGCATGCGGCCCATGGTGTCGGTCATGCCGTAAGAGGCAGGGCCGGCACCCATGTTGTCCGGGTGCAGAGTACGGCCGGTGCCGCCACCAGAAGCGACGGAGAAGTACTTCTTGCCAGCCTCGAGGCGCTCCTTCTTGTAGGTGCCAGCGACGGGGTGCTGGAAGCGCGTGGGGTTGGTGGAGTTACCGGTGATCGAGATGTCGACGTTCTCGTGCCACATGATGGCAACGCCCTCGCGGACGTCGTCGGAGCCGTAGCAGTTAACGGCAGCGCGGGGACCATCGGAGTAGGGGATGGTCTCGACGACCTTGAGCTCGCCCGTGTAGTAGTCGAACTGAGTCTTCACATAGGTGAAGCCGTTGATGCGGGCGATGATCTGAGCAGCGTCCTTGCCCAGACCGTTGAGGATGACGCGCAGCGGCTTCTTGCGAGCCTTGTTGGCGTTCAGAGCCAGGCCGATAGCGCCCTCGGCGGCAGCGAAGGATTCGTGGCCGGCCAGGAAGGCAAAGCACTCGGTGTCGTCGGAGAGCAGCATAGCGCCCAGGTTGCCGTGGCCCAGACCGACCTTGCGGTCCTCGGCGACGGAGCCGGGAACGGTGAAGGCCTGGATGCCCTCGCCGATGATGGCAGCAGCCTCAGAAGCGGACTTGGCGCCACGCTTGACAGCGAGAGCGCAACCGAGGGTGTAGGCCCACTCGGCGTTCTGGAAGGCGATGGACTGGGTGTTGTTGACGATCTCACGCGGGTTGAAGCCCTTGTCGGTGCAGATCTGCAGAGCTTCCTCGAGGGAGGCGATGCCGTTGTCGGCGAGGCACTTGTTGATCTTGTCAGCGCGGCGCTCGTAACCTTCGAACGTAACAGTCATAGTTATTTCCCTCCCTTTCTACTCGTGAACCGGGAACACGCTGGCGACGGAGTGAGTCTCCTCGTCGGTGCGCGGGTCGATGTACTTGGCAGCGTTCTCCCACTGACCATAGTGGCCCATAGCGCCAGCGATGGCCTCCTCGGGGGTCTTGCCGGCCTTGACGGCGTCGGTGAACTTGCCGAGGTTCAGGAACTCGAATGCGATGATCTCGTTCTTGTCGTTGAGAGCCATGCGGGTGACGTAGCCCTGAGCGAGCTCGAGGTAACGAGCGCCCTTGGCCTTGGTGCCGAACATGGTGCCGACCTGAGAGCGAAGGCCCTTGCCGAGGTCGTCGAGGGAGGCGCCCACGGGCAAGCCGCCCTCGGAGAACGCGGTCTGGCTGCGGCCGTAAACGATCTGCAGGAAGATCTCGCGCATAGCAACGTTGATGGCGTCGCAGACGAGGTCGGTGTTGAGGGCCTCGAGGATGGTCTTACCGGGAAGGATCTCGGAAGCCATGGCGGCAGAGTGGGTCATGCCCGAGCAGCCGATGGTCTCAACGAGGGCCTCCTCGATGATGCCGTCCTTGACGTTCAGCGTGAGCTTGCAGGCGCCCTGCTGAGGTGCGCACCAACCCACACCGTGCGTAAGACCGGAGATGTCGGAAATCTCCTTAGCCTGGACCCACTTGCCCTCCTCGGGGATGGGTGCGGGGCCGTGGTATGCACCCTTGGCAACGGGGCACATGTTCTCCACTTCCTGTGAGTACTGCATGCCTCTCCTCTCTATCGTGTTGGCGTCCCGTCTGGGGGTCGTGGCTGGCGATTGCCGGGCGACCCTTCGAAAGGGACATGACATGCAGCCCCTATAATACCGCGAAATGCACGGAATATTCGGCGAACGGCTCAGTTTTCGTAGCGAGAAGTCCGGAAGTTTTAATTGAAACGGTTTAACGCTATGTTCTGTAGTCGCGAACTTCCGTAGAGGGGGTCCGTCTTGGGCAAGCTTTTGGTCGGCTCTTGTAAGTGTTGCAGGGGTTGACCTGTTGCAACGGTGCCGTTCGCCGCCTGATTACTGCCTTTGGCCGCGCGAGTGTATTGTTTTGCGTGAATGTTTTGATGGCACGCTTCAATCGTGCTGTATTGGATGGCAAGCAGATCCCGGTGAAGGGAGCGCCATGCAGCGCGTTTGGAGAACGGTTACCGGCTTTTACCATGTCTGTGCTCGCGGTGCGGGCAAGCAGCTCATCTTTGAGGGCGATGAAGACCGGTGGGAGTTTTTGGAGCTGATGCGCGAGTGCTGCCGCGAGGAGGGTGTGACGGTTATCGCCTGGTGCCTTATGGGCAATCACGTGCATTTGGTGCTTGCAGATTACGAGGACAGGATGAGCGCGGCGATGCACCGGCTGCTCTTGACGTACGCGCGGCGGTTCAATAAACACACGGGGCGCACGGGCCATCTGTTCCAGAACCGTTTTGACCGGCGCTCGCTCGATACCGACTGGCAGGTGATGGAGGCTATTCGCTCCGTACACGCCGATCCGCAGGAGGCGGGCGTTAGCCTAATCGAGCGTTATCCCTGGAGCAGCTTTGCGGAGCATTTGTGCGCTTACGACGGTGACGCGGCTGATGTCGCGAGGGGATTTTCCGATCCTTCTTGCGTGCTTGAGCTCTTTGGTTCTGCCGAGGGCTTTATTGCCTATTCGCTTTCGACGCCCGACGGCAGTGAACCAGCGCTGTGCGATATGAAAGAGACGGAGTGGGAACGCCATGCCTTTGCCGGCAAGTTGGCGAAGAGCCTCGGGGTTCCGCTCAACGGGGTTAAAACTGCACCGCCGGCGCAGCGCGATACCGTTATTGTTGGATTGAACAATGCCGGCTTTACGGTGCGCCAGATTGAGCGGTATACCGGGATTGGCAAAAGTACCGTCTCTCGTATCGTGCGCGCCCGCGCGCGAACGGCGATGCGGGCTGGCGGAAACGTGATGTAAGGTCGCCTTTTCACCGCAGCTGGGGTCGTCCATACGCCGCAACCAGCGTTCAAAAGCTTGGTGAGGTAACTGCACTTCTTAATATGCATAGAACAATCGCCATCTTGCATAAAATAACGGCTCAGTCCGGGTTTGCCCGTGCCTACCCCCGTCTGCGCCGTGCAAAAAACGGAGTTTTCAGCATCGTGGTGCTGTCGGCACCGACGCAATCTTGCAACATGCGGACCCCGAAGCTATTGATCCCTGCCGTTGCGCCCCCGAAGCACGTGTCTGCGTCCCGTCAGACCGCGATGCTTGTTCTAAACACAATATATATGCGCCTGAAGATGTTGATTAACGCTTTCGATGCGTATACACACAGCTTGGCGTGCTGAATACTCGCAAAAATGCACGCCGCTCCCTATGGGACCCGTCTGCGGCAGGCGCGAAGCGAGTCGGAGCTTCGCAGAACGGGGCTTGGCGCATTGCTTGGCGGGCCCGGGGCCCTGCCGCAGGCCTTTGGTGCTGTGGAAAACGCCCGTGTTCGCGTCTGGCTGTGTGGCAAATGTCAGACGGGGCGCCGGACGCGCGGACTTTGTGCCACCGCGCTCATTAGGTAAAAACAGAGCCACCCGTATCGGGCGGCTCGGCAATCAAAACCCTTGGATTCGGGGCATAAGCTACTGGTTTGTTTGCCCCTCGAGCATGCCGTCGAGGGTGCGCCAGGCGAGCTCGGCGCATTTGACGCGGGCGGGCATGTGCGAGATGTCCTGGAGC
>USDE01000103.1 GCA_900553345.1 uncultured Collinsella sp. | reverse complement strand
GCGAAAATGTAGTCCACAGCACCAGCCGTCACCTGCAGATCCGCAGCACCCGGCTTATCCTGAATATCGGGGACAGTCGAGAGCACCTCATCCATGCGCTTAAAGCCGGCGATGGCTTTCTGATACGTCTCAGCCGAATTGACGAGCGTCTCGAGCGGCGTGCAGAACAGCGAAATGTAGAGTGCGAAGGTTGCCATATCGACCGCCTGCAGCTGACCCTGGGCAACGAGCCAACCGCCCAGCAGCACCACGATCACATAAAGCACTCCCGAGAGCAGGCCATACGTCGCGGTATAGACGCCCATGGCGTGATACATGTTCTCCTTGGACGAAAGGTAGCGATTGTTCGAGGCGCGAAACTTAGAGCGCTCGGTCTGCTCATTGGCAAAGCTCTTGACCACACGCATGCCCGCCAGCGAATCCTGCAGCTGCGCGTTAATGCCACTAATCTTTTTGCGGTTATCGCTAAAGACCTCGCGCATTCGCATGTTCTGCCAAAACATGATGACCGCGAATACCGCCGTCACCACAGCCATGGCGAGTGCGAGCACCGGCGCGATGGTAAACAGAATCACAAACGAGCCGATGATCTCGATGCCGCAGATAATGATCCACTCGGGCACGTGGTGCGCCGCCTCGCAGATATCGAACAGGTCATTGACCACGCGGCTCATCATGTCGCCCGAGCTGTTGCGATCGAAGTATGCAAAGCTAAACCGTTCGTACTGATCGAACAGGTCCTCACGCATCTTGGACTCCATACGCGCGCCCATCACGTGGCCCCAATAGCTCACAAAATAGCGGCAGGCGCAGCGGATGGCATACATCAGCACCAGCCCCACCGCAATCATACCGAGCGCCTGCATAATGGCAGCCTGGCCCTGGGCAAACAACCCTCCCGTCAGATTGCGCAGGATAATGGGAAACGCCAGGTCAATGGCGGCAAGCACCAGGGCGCAAACAGTATCAGCAACAAAAAGCCCCATCTGGGGCTTGTAATAAGACAAGAATCTTCTAAACATGCAGTCCTCGGAGATAAAACAACAACGTGAAACCCTGGGACAAAATAATCAGTAGTGTTTGTCCCAGGGTTGCCCTCGCTTTTAAAGATCAGTTCCACCCAAGCGGTGCGCGATGCTATCGCAAGCCAAGGCGCCCACGACGGTCTTGGCGTCTTCAATCTTGCCGTCGAGCACGGCGTCGATCAGCTCGTGCAGCGGCACGAGGTCCACGTTGACGAACTCGTCATCATCGGGGTTGGGTGCATCGAACTCGAGCTTGGTGGCCAGGTAGATGTGAATGATCTCGTCACAGAAGCCGCAGGTCGTGACAATCGACGTCAAAAAGCGAATGCGACCGGCCCTAAAGCCCGTCTCCTCATGCAGCTCGCGCTTGGCGCAATCGAGCGGATCCTCGCCCGGATCGAGCTTACCGGCGGGAATCTCGACCGTCACGCGGTCGATGGCGGTGCGATACTGACGCACCAGCACGATCTTGCCGCTCTCGGTCAGTGCCACAACGGCCGCCGCACCCGGATGGCGAACGATATCGCGGGCGCTGCGGTGACCGTTGGGCAGCTCAACCTCAAGACGGTGGACGTCGAGGATCTTGCCCTTCCAGGCGCACTCCTCCGAAAGAATCTTCTCGTGCAGCAGGGCGTCATGCGGGTCGTCGTCGCCCAGCACCAGCGCCGGCTCGTCAGCGACCTCGCCACCAGGCTCGCCCTCGGCGTGCCCATACACGCGGCCGTCCTCTTCGACGATCTGCGCGTCCACGAGCTCTTCGTTCTTCTCGTCCATCCGTCTCATTCCTCTCGGATTTTAGGCATCCCAGGCATCGCGGCCGTGCAGTGCGCGCAGGCCAATGTCGTGACGCAGGGTCTTGCCCTCAAAGTTGATCTTCTCGCAGGCCTCGTAGGCAAGGTCGCGAGCGTTCTCAAACGTATTGCCCAGTGCAGTCACGGCGAGTACACGACCGCCGTTGGTCACGAGCTTGCCGTCCACCACAGCGGTGCCGGCGTGGTACACCGTCACGTTCTCCATGGCCTCGGCATCCTCGATACCGGTAATGACCTTGCCCTTCTCGTAGCTGCCGGGATAGCCCGCGCTCGTCAGGACAACGGCCACGGCCCACTCGTCACGCCAATCGAGCTCAACCTGATCGAGCTCGCAGTTGGCGCAAGCCAGCATGACCTCGACCAGGTCGTTCTTAAGGCGCGGGAGCACGACCTGCGTCTCGGGGTCGCCAAAGCGGGCGTTGAACTCCAGCACCTTGGGGCCGGCGGGGGTGAGCATAAAGCCGCCATACAGGCAGCCGCGGTAGTCGATGCCCTCGGCAGCAAGCTCGGCCACGGTCTGCTCCATGACCTTCACCATGGTGGCGTGCTCCTCGTCGGTCACGATGGGCACCGGGCTGTAGACGCCCATGCCGCCCGTGTTGGGGCCCTTGTCGCCCTCGAGCGCACGCTTGTGATCCTGCGAGGTGGCCATGGGACGCACGGTCTTGCCGTCGGTAAAGGCCAGCAGCGAGCACTCGGGGCCGGTCAGCATCTCCTCGATGACCACCGTGTTGCCGGCATCGCCAAAGGTGCCGCCAAAGCACTCACGCACAGCTTCCTCGGCCTGCGAAAGCTCGGTTGCCACAATAACGCCCTTGCCCGCGGCAAGGCCGTCGGCCTTCACGACCAGCGGAGCACCCTGCTCGCGCACATAGGCAAGAGCCGAAGCCTCGTCGGTAAATGAGCCATAGGCTGCCGTCGGGATACCGGCGCGCTCCATGAGCTGCTTGGAGAACAGCTTGGAGCCCTCCATCTGGGCGCCCTCGGCACCCGGGCCAAAGCACGGGATGCCCGCCGCGCGGACGGCGTCTGCAACGCCCGCCACGAGCGGAGCCTCGGGGCCAATCACCACGAGTCCGCATCCATGGCTCTGGGCAAACGCCGCCACGGCCGCAGGATCGCAATCGTCGAGAACCACGTTCTCGCCGCAGCTCGCGGTGCCGCCGTTACCCGGCGCGATGTAGAGCTTGCCGGCGCGCGGTGATGCTGCGAGCTTGGCTGCCAGAGCATGCTCGCGGCCGCCGCTGCCCAACAACAGGATGTCGATGGTTTGAGTGTCCGCCTTCAAGGGTGCCTCCTCTATGGATTACCGGCCCGCTCCGCGCGGGCCCATTACAAGCAAATATACCCCTCGGCCGCCCATCTGGGCTGCAAAGGGGTATATCGCAATAACCAAATAACGCCGATTACTTCCAGAATCGGTTGATGATCTGCTCGCGACCGGCGCCGACGCCGATGAACGTCACGCGGGTGTGTGCCAGATCCTCGATAAATGCCACGTAGTCCTGAGCCTCCTGCGGTAGCTCATCAAAGCTGCGGCAGCCGGTGATGTCGCACTTCCAGCCAGGGAGCTCCTCGTAGATGGGCTTGGCATGCTCAAAACGCACCTGGTGCTCGGGCACGCTCGTGTAGCGCTCGCCGTCGACGTCATAGGCAACGCACACCTTGATGGTGTCGAAGGCCGAAAGCACGTCGAGCTTGGTCAGGGCGATGTCGGTGAGGCCGTTGACGCGCGAGGCATAGTTGGCGATAGGGCCGTCAAACCAGCCGCAACGACGACGGCGACCGGTGGTCACGCCGTACTCATAGCCCTCCTCGGTCAGCGTGTGGCCAGCCTCGGACTCATAGGAAAGCTCGGTGGGCATGGGGCCCGAACCGACGCGGGTGATATAAGCCTTCATGACGCCCAGCACGCGATCGACGTTCTTCATGCCGACGCCGGAGCCGGTGATGGCGCCGCCGGCGGTGCAGTTGGAAGACGTCACGTACGGATAGGTGCCGTGGTCGATGTCGAGCAGCGTCGCCTGGGCGCCCTCAAACAGCAGGTCCTTGCCCTCATCGATCATGTTGTTGAGCAGCAGGCTCGTCTCGGTGATGTAGGGACGCAGGCGCTCGGCCATCGGCAGGTACTCGTCGCAAATCTGGTCCACGGTGTAGGTGGGCAGGTTGTAGATGAGCTCGAGCTCGGGGTTCACGCGGGCGAGAGCGGTCTCCAGCTTGTCGCGGAACAGCGCCTCGTCCAGCATGTCCTGCATGCGCAGGCCAATGCGGGCCATCTTGTCCTGATAGCACGGACCGATGCCACGCTTGGTGGTACCGATGTTCTTCTTGCCGAGCTTCTGCTCAAAGGCGCCATCCAGATCGATGTGGTACGGCATGATGACATGCGCGTTGCCGCTAATCTTGAGGTTCTTGGTGGTGATGCCGTCGGCCTCAAACATGTCGATCTCCTCAAGGACAACCTTGGGGTTGACGACGCAGCCGTTACCGATCACCGACACGTGGTCGGAATACATGATGCCGGAGGGCACCTGGTGCAGGCCGTACTTCTTGCCGTTGACGACGATGGTGTGACCGGCGTTGTTGCCTCCCGAGTAGCGCACGACGGCATCGAAGTCGCCAGCGACCAGGTCGCAAATCTTACCCTTGCCCTCATCGCCCCACTGGGCACCGACCAAAACGGTTGACGGCATGTTTACTCCTTACATTCATGGACTGTCTACGCGCCACGCCGGCACGCAGAAGCACAAAACATTCCCAGTATACCCGTGCAACGGGTGCCTGTCCTACTCCTCGGCATGTGCCCCATCAAGCTCATAGAACTTGGTGGATGCCGGCAGGAACATCAGGTCGACGTCGCCGATCGGGCCCGAACGGTTCTTGGCCACGACGATACGCGTAACGCCCTCGTCGGGTCGATCGTCGCGCGAGGCTTCGGCCTCGTCGGCGGAGCGGTCCAAGAACATAACGATATCGGCGTCCTGCTCGATGGAGCCCGATTCACGAAGGTCGGAAAGCTGCGGGCGCTTGCCGGTACGGGATTCGACCTGACGCGAGAGCTGTGACAGCGCGATGAGCGGGATCTTGAGCTCCTTGGCCATAATCTTCAAACCACGCGACATCTCCGAGACCTCGACGGTACGGCTCTCGGAGCGGCGTCCCGGCGGAGGACTCACCAGCTGCAGGTAGTCCAGGATGATGATTGCCTTCTCCTTGTTATGGAGCATGCGGCGGCTCTTGGCGCGAATCTCGGTCACTGTGGTGCCGGGCGTATCGTCGATCAGAATATCGAGCTTGGACAAGGTCTGCGTGGCCTCGTTGATGTTGGCCCACTGCTCGGGGCTAATGCGACCCATGCGGAAGTCACTGATCGAGATCATGGCATAGGCGCAAATCAGACGCTGGGCAATTTCCTTGCCCGACATCTCCAGCGAGAAGAAGCCGACCGTATAGCCCGCGGCGGCAGCGTTGAGCGCCAGATTCAGGGCGAACGACGTCTTACCCACGGCAGGACGGGCGCCGATAATGATGAGCTGACCCTCGCGGAAGCCCATGAGCATGCGGTCGAGCGACGGGAAGCCCGTGGGCACGCCCGCGGCCTGGCCACCGGCCTGGCACACTTCCTCGGCCTCGTTATAGGCCTCGACCATAAACTCGGTCAGCGTCTTGTAGCTCGACTTGACCTCGCGTGCCGTGACCTTGAGCAGCTTGCTCTCGGCCAGCTCGACAACCTCTTTGGTGTCGGTGGGGGCGTTATATGCCAGCGCGTTGATCTCGTTGGTGGCGCCGATCAGCTCACGCAGCATCGAA
>USDE01000102.1 GCA_900553345.1 uncultured Collinsella sp. | reverse complement strand
CGAGGTGACTGACTTCGGTACCGGCGACGACGGCTTCGCGGGCTACCCGTGCCGACAGCATGACCTCCTTTGCGCCCGAGTTGATCGCGGTACGCTCAAGTATCAGGTCCACACCGTCGAGGACGGCTGGCTCGACTGGGTCGCCAAGGGCGACCGCAACGACACCGTAAACGGCTGCGCTGGCATTGCCGGTCATACCATCGACGGTGTGCGCATGTACTACGTGACTCCGAACGGCGAGGAATACAGGCAGGCATGGTATCGCTCGCAGACCACCGCACGCGCCGGGTGGCTCGATACCGTGTGCGACGATGGCTCCACCTACGGCGGCGATGATTATGCCGGTTTCTACGGTGAGCCGCTCGACCGCCTGCAGGTGTGCGTCACGGATGGAGTGCCGTGGTAATGGCTTTCGTCATGGGCGCGGCGCTCGGCGCGATTCTGGGCAGCTTCGTCACGGTTGTCGCGCTCGCCCTGATCTGGGGCGGGAGCGACTGCGGGCGATAACAGCAAAAGGGGCCGTGGCGGTTCGTCGCCACGGCCCCATTCTCGTATCCCTCGAATATCCTAAGTTGCCGCCAAACCCTAAGTATGGTCAGCGTGTTGCGGTACCGTCAGCGTGTTTTGCCTGATGGTCAGCATCAATAGCGAGCTGCGGCAAACTGTCTCAGTACTGCCACATGTGGTTGACGGGCCCGGAGCCTTTGCCCATGTCAAAGCCAGCGGCGAGAGCGCCCGTTAGGTAGGCCTTGCCGGCGTTGACGGCATCGGCAAGATCCATGCCCTGGGCCAGCGCGCAGGCGATGGCGGACGAAAGCGTACAGCCAGTACCGTGCGTGTTGCCGGTCTCGATGCGCTTGTGGCGGAACCACGTGGTGAGCGGATCGCCCAGATGGTTGCCCTCGTCATCGAGCGGCGCGGGCTCTGCTAGCACATCGTTGGCCTCGTTGACAAAATGCCCGCCCTTAACGAGAGACGCGCAGCCAAAGCGACGGGTGAGAAGCATGGCGGCATTTTGCTGCGTGCGCTCGGAATCGACCTCATAATCGAGCAGCGCCATGGCCTCGGGAATGTTGGGCGTGATAACGGTCGCCAGCGGGAACAGGCGGCGGGTGAGTGCCTCAGCGGCATCCTCGGCAATGAGGCGAGCACCCGAGGTGGCGACCATGACGGGGTCGACGACGATATTTTGTGCGTCCCAGGCGCTCAAGCGGTCGGCGATAACCTCGATAATCTCGGCAGAGGAAACCATGCCGATCTTGACGGCGCTGGGTCGAATATCGTCAAAAACGGCATCGATCTGCGCCGCGACAATATCCGGAGAGATGTTCTGCACAGCGGTGACGCCCAGGGTGTTCTGTGCGGTGATGGCTGTGATGGCCGTCTCGGCATACAGGCGGTGCGCCGTGATGGTCTTGATGTCGGCCTGAATGCCGGCGCCACCGCTGGAATCGGATCCTGCGATGGATAGAACGGCGGGTACCTTACTGCGATCCATGTTCGCTCCCTTGTTCGGTCGGATTCAAATGGGTCTTTAAGTCTGCATTATAAAGTTGCCCGGGCCGGCTGTATTCCGAACCCGGGCGGGCGATGCAATCTTTACGCAAATGTAAGCAAATGTTCACGCGTCAACAATTGTCGAACACCTTGTTACCGATTGTGGCTTCGGTGACGCGTTAGTCCTCAATACCGAGGTCGATCGTCGTGCCTTCGAACACCTTGTTGACGGTGCGGACGGCGCACATCTTGCCACACATGGTGCAAGTGCCCTCGGTGGCGGCGGGGGATTCCTCGTAGCGCTTCTTGCCGGTGACCGGGTCGAGCGCGCACTTCCACATGGCGTCCCAGTCGAGCTTACGGCGTGCCTGGCCCATCTTGTCATCCATGTCGCGGGCGTGCGGCACCTTCTTGGCGATGTCGGCGGCGTGCGCGGCGATCTTGGTGGCCATGAGGCCATCGAGCACGTCCTGGGCGTTGGGCAGGCACAGGTGCTCGGCCGGCGTCACGTAGCACAGGAAGTCGGCACCGGAGCTGGCGGAGATGGCGCCGCCGATGGCAGCGGTGATGTGGTCGTAGCCCACGCCGATATCGGTCACCAGCGGCCCGAGCACATAGAACGGGGCGTTGTGGCACAGGCGCTTCTGCAGTTTCATGTTGGCGGCGATCTCGTCGAGCGCCATGTGACCCGGGCCTTCGACCATAACCTGGACGCCGGCGGCCCAAGCGCGCTTGCACAGCTTGCCCAGCTCGATCATCTCGGCGGTCTCGGTTGCGTCGTTGGAGTCGTAGAGGCAGCCCGGGCGGCAGGAGTCGCCGAGCGAGATCGTCACGTCGTATTCGTGACAGATCTCGAGCACCTCGTCGTAGAACTCGTAGAAGGGGTTCTCGTTACCGGTGACTTCCATCCAGCCAAACAGCAGCGAGCCGCCGCGACTGACGATGTTCATGAGGCGGCCGGTCTCCTTAAAGGTTTTGATGACCGACTTGTTGATGCCGCAGTGGATGGTCATAAAGTCCACGCCGTCCTCGGCATGAGCGCGCACGACCTCGAGCAGATCGTCCTTGGTGAGCTTGACCAGCGGCTTTTCCATGTAGCCGATGGCGTCATACATGGGGACGGTGCCCACCATAAGCGGCGTCTCGTCGATGAGCTGCTGGCGGAACTGGCGCGTCTTGCCCGAGTTGGAGAGGTCCATGATGGCGTCGGCGCCAAAGTCCTCGGCGATCTTGACCTTCTTCCACTCCTCGGCGGCATCGGCCTTGTCGCCCGAGATGCCCAGGTTGACGTTGACCTTGGTGGACAGGCCCTCGCCGACACCAAAGGCGCGCATGCCCTTTTTGATGTGCACGATGTTGGCGGGGATGGCGATGCGGCCGTCGGCCACGCGTTCGCGGATGTACTCGGGGTCGCGATGCTCGCGCTCGGCGACCTCCTTCATCTGCGGTGTGATCTGCCCGGCGCGGGCGAAGTCGATTTGCGTGACGAGCTTGGGCTCGGTCTGTGTGCTCATTGGCACGGCTCCCTTCGTTGGCATTACCCATATCAGGTTTGCGGGTCAGGGCGGGCGCGCCCAGTCTCAGCCTGCCGTCTTGTCCTGCAAGCTCCCCGTTTATGTGGTGGGCTCAAGTATAGCCTGAATGGGTACGATTGACGCGATGAGCATGTCCATGGGGAGGCGAACATGGAAGACAAGCATCTATATCGAGAGACGCAATGGGATGTATCGGCCGAGGAAAGCCGTGCGCACCATGGCCTTGTCGCGATTGGTTTTGCGGTGCTTGCCGTGCTGGTGATTGCCTTTTGTATCTGGACGTTTGGTGGTCGCGGCGGCGCTGCATGGGAGTTTGAGGCCGACGATGCCCTGCCGATCATGACAGTGAAGGTTACGGGCGGCAACACCGTTGCCGCGCCGGGCGACTATTGGTATCCGCGCGACGAGTTTGTCCAGCTGCAGCTAAGCGGTGGTTCCATTCCTGGTGAAGAGATCGAGCGCGCGACCTTCGATGCGTCGCTTAAGACGCTGTTGGTTGAGCTCAAAGGTCAAGGGGATGTGCCCACGACCATGGATATCGCCTTGACGGAATGGCGTCTGGAGCCTCCGACGGGTGTTGCGGTGTCCGAGGTCGAGCACGTCAAGATTGCCTATCAGGACGGTTCGACAAATGAAATTGCCAAAGCCGACGGCTTGGCGGAATAGACGCCGTGCCTAGGCAGCACATTCAAAAGTAGCGGTGGTTCTACAAGGTCTGTTCGTTCAGGAAGACCAAAGTGTTTTTATTTGAAAGCTCGGGAAGGTGACGATAACCAACGTCGAACGCGGTGAGCCCGCTTACATCCTCGAGCTTGTTTTCTGCCATCCAGCGCACCATGGAGCCGCGTGCCTTTTTGCTGGCGGTCGATCGCTGGATGGGCTTGCCGTTGCGGACACCTTCGCCAAAGAGACAAGTGATGGTTGTGGCGTCGCCTGCGAGATGGGGTAGAACGGCCTTGGCGTACTCCACGCTGGCAAGGTTGACGACCGTGGTGTTGGAGCCGGTCGGCGCAATGGCGCATGCAAGTTTGTCGCCCCAAAACGCATAGAGGTCACGGGCGTTGTCGACGGCGAGCTTGGCTCCCATTTCGAGCCGATAGGGCTCAACGCCATGGAAAGGCCGCACGCATCCGTACAATCCGGAGAGGATCCAGAGATGGTTTTGCAGCCAGTCGAGTTGTGCGGCATCCATCACCTCGGGCGCCATGCTCTGGTATTGAATGCCGTGATAGGACATGACGGCAGGCGAGAGGTGACGGGCGAGTGCGGGATTGTCGAGATCGCCGTTTTTCAGGATGGGCCCGAACTCATGCAGGGTGTTGAGGCAAGGCCCCAACAGTTTGTCGCTCACGTTCCACAGCGCCTGCAGGCCGGCGCTGCCTTCATTCCGCTCGATATCTAGCAGTGCGCGGTGGAGGCGAGCCGTCTCGCGCACAAAGGGTGGAATGCCCAGGACTTCAAAAGCATCTTGGGCCGCGCGCATTTGCTTGGCGGGCGAAATGATGACCTGCAACACGGATTCTCCTCTGCCAAAAAAGAAGTTGCGGTGGAATAGTTCTTGTTCGACCTGTCTAAAGGGCTATTTAGGAACTATTTCACCGCAACTGATGAGGGGCTGGTTAGGCGCGCTCGAGGAAAGCCTTGTAGCCGCGGTAGGCCTCGTAGATGTCGGCCTTGTTGGCGACCTCCCACAGGGCGTGCATGGACAGGACGGCAACGCCGGAGTCGATGACGTTCATGCCGTACTTGGCCATGATGTAGGCGATGGTGCCGCCGCCGCCCGCGTTGACGCGACCGAGCTCGCAGGTCTGGAAGTCCACGCCGGCCTCGTCACGTACTCGGCGTTCGCATCGTTGGAGCCGCTCTTGCCGCGGCTGCCCGTGTACTTGTTGAAGCACAGGCCGCGACCCATGAAGGCGGCGTTCTTGGTCTCGAACTTGCCGGCGTAGCCCGGGTCGAAGCCGGCGGACACGTCGGAGGAGAGCATGCGGCTGCGGGCGAGTGCGCGGCGAAGGGCCAGCGGGCTATCCTCGCCGGCGAGCGTCATGATCTCGGCGACGGCGTTCTCGAAGAAGCGGCTCGTCATACCGGTGGCACCCACGGAACCGATCTCCTCCTTGTCGACGATGAGCGTGATGCTCGTGCGCTCCACGTTGGCCACATTGATCTGGGCGAGCATGGAGGGGTAGGCGCAGACGCGGTCGTCGTGGCCATAGCCCAGAATCATGGAGCGGTCGAGACCCATGTCGCGGGCAGGGCCGGCGGGCACGACCTCGATCTCGGCGGAGAGGAAGTCCTCCTCCTCGACGTCGTACTGCTCCTTGAGGATGTCCAGGAACATCTGCTTGACGGGCTCCTTGGGGGCGTCTTTGTCGTCCTCGTCAAACTTGACGGGGCGGCCGCCCACGATCACGTCGAGGATCTCGGCATCGACGGCGTCCTTGGCAGGCTTGGACATCTGCTCGCTCGAGAGGTGGATCAGCAGGTCGGAGATGGTAAAGACCGGGTCGTCCGCCTTGTCGCCGATGTTGATGTCGACGGTGGTGCCGTCCTTTTTGCAGATGACGCCCACGAGTGCGAGCGGGGAGGCTACCCAGTGGTAGCTCTTGACGCCGCCGTAGTAGTGCGTGTCGAGG
>USDE01000101.1 GCA_900553345.1 uncultured Collinsella sp. | reverse complement strand
TAAACCGTATTCGGGGGTCACGGATTCGTACGGAGAACCGTGAAATAACGTGATTGTTGCCATGAACACCCCTATACAAACATCTTGTCGAGCATGGATTTCTTGATATTCCGCAGTAATTCGAGCTTACGCTGATGAAGGGTGATGAGCGAATCCAGACGGTCGAGGAACGCACCGATTCGGCGTTGCTCTACAAGTTCTGGAGCGCGGATTTCCATATTCAGAAATGTTTCCTCATGAATACGTTTAGCTTTTCGGCTTCCATTGGCAATATTTCCGTTTTTCAGATAGAAGTCTTCTTGTGTTACCAAATTCAGTAAAAAACTTGAGTCTAAGCCTTCAATGTCAAATGCAGGCGAGTCAAGAGTTGATTCAAAACAATCCAACTTATCAGGCACGACGCCAAAGGCAGCATGAAGAAAATCAAGCTTGCCATACATAAACTGGCCGGCATGACGAATATAGTATTGAGTTTGGGCACTCCCCCCATATAAATCAGTTTTTTCAACGACTCCTTTACCCCAAAGCTTTACCGTAAGTTTTCGAGCATCAACCCCAGTATGTCCAAGTTCTCGACTGAGCTTAAGATGTTGCCCCAGCTTACGCTGTTCCCAAGGGTCAGTGAAACCCTCGAAGCGGATTTCTGGGGTATTTTGTTTCTCTGCCATGCTACTCACCGCCCAACAGCTTGCGCAGCTCGGCGATGCCAGCCATGTCGTACTCATTGCCCGTAAGCTGCCCCAGCATGTCTGCTAGCTGGCTTTCTGCATCATCTATCTGGTTGCACACGTCCGAGTAGGTTGTCGCGTATTTGGCGTTGAGCGCAGCTACCTTCGTGATGAAGTCGCTCACGACAGTTTCGGGAAGAGCCAGAAGCTCGGTCTGCAACGGCTCTATCCACTTGGCAACCAATAGATCGTCGCGCTGGGCATCGGTCAGGCCCTCGATGACTTCCTTGGTCCTCTCCTCAAGAGCCACTCTCGCTTCCTTGTTTGCCTTCTTGAGGCTTTTCTCCTCATCGAACAGCGCCTGAGCACGGACCAGACCTTGCTCGAAATCGTTTTCGGGGTGCTTTCCGATAGCCTTCACAGCCTTCTTGAGCTCAGTCGCCACAAACGAACCTTCGTCGTTGACAGCAGCGGAAGACCCCTTGTCCTCTTCATCGAAACTCTCGAGAACCTCGTCTATTTCCTGCGATATCTCGCCTAGACGGGAATCACGGGAAGTGATCTCCTTGACGTCTTCGGCAAGCAGGCGCTCTTGCACAAGTGCAAACGGCAGGATGCGGCCAGCCCAGCCGTCCTGTACCTCGACGTCTTTGCCGTTCTTCTTCTTGACCACCATGTTCTGGTCTACCTTGCGCACGGCGGTTTTCCCCTCGGTCTGGATGATCTCCAAATCGCCGGAGATTCCCACCCAGGCATCGTCGAGCGCCTGGTAGGCGTCGTAGCCGTCGACCAGGGCCATGCCTGCCAGCGCGTCTTTCAATAGCGCCGCGATGCTCTCTTCCTCCGCCACGGTATCAACTTCATCGGCGCCGTCTACCAAGCGGCTTCGCAGCGTGGCAGGTAAATGGCTTATTGCATTACGGTATCCGTCCAGAAAGGCACGGATATCGGCATTTTCCTTCGCCGCTTGCGCAACGTCGTCGGTCGCGGGCACAAGACACGATCCACCTGCGTCACGGTAGAGTTGCCCTTTGAGGCTCGGCCATACCTTCCAATAGCGCTCGAGCGCGTCGACCTCGGCCTTCGGCACGCCGCCGAACATGGTGGCATACACGTCCCAGCTTTCGGCAGCCGTGCTCGAGTCCACATAGCGCGGGATGTTGAGGTTATAGTCGTTGGCGCGGATCTCGTCGATGGGAACCAGGCGGCTGAACTTATCGACGGTCGCGTTCGTTGTCACAGCGTCGACGATACGCTTGATGTCGCTTGCCCGCAGCTTGTTGTTCTTGCCTTCTTTCACGAAGTGCTTGGAAGCGTCCACCACCAAGACGTCGCTCGTCTCGCGCTGCTTGCGCAGCACCATGATGATGGTGGGGATGCCCGTGCCGAAGAAGATGTTGGCAGGAAGACCTATGATGGCCTGGATATGGCGGTTCTCCACCAAGTTTTTTCGGATGGTGCCTTCCTCGCCGCCGCGGAACAGCACGCCGTGCGGCAAGACGATGCACATGATGCCGTCGGGGCGCAGGTGGTATAGGTCGTGCAGCAAAAAGGCGTAGTCTGCCTTGGACTTGGGCGCCACACCGAACTTGAAGCGCGGGTCGAGCTCCTTGTCTTCCGGATCCCAGTTTTGAGAATAGGGTGGGTTCGATACCACGGCATCAACGAACAGCGGGTCGTAGGTCTCGTCCTTGTTCTCCACCGTGTCGAACCACGGCCAGTCGTCCTCGAGCGTGTCGCCGTTTCTGGCCACGATGTTGTCGGGAAGGATGCCGCGCATCACCAGGTTCATGCGCGTGAGATTGTAAGTGTTTTCCTTGAGCTCCTGAGCGTAGTACTTGATGGAGTCCGGGTCGCCATTGCGGCGCGCCACAGCCTTGCCGATGTTGATGAGCAGCGATCCCGAGCCGCTCGTGGGGTCGTAGATGGTGATGTTCTCGCGTCCGGCCAGGTGCCACGAGACTATCTCGCTCATAAGCATGGACACCTCGTGCGGCGTGTAGAACTCGCCGGCCTTCTTGCCGGCGTTGGCGGCGAAGTTGCTGATGAGGTACTCATAGATGAAGCCGAGCACGTCGTAGTCCTGGCGGCCGTCCATCGGGATGTCCTTGATGAGGTAGATGAGGTCGCGGGCGGCCTTGGACTGGCTGCGCGCATCGGTACCCAACTTGGAGAGGCCCGTCTGCAGCGTGTCGAAGATGCCGTCGAAGACGCGCTTGCGTGCAGGATCGATATTGCGGCTGAAGGCGGAAAGCGCGTCGCGAACGTTCGAAATCTCGAAGTCGCCGCCCTTTGCCACCCAGGTGGAGAAGAGGTTCTCGTAGGCGATGAAGTAGCCGCACTCGCCCTTGACGAACTCGACCGTCTCCTCGTCGTCTTCCACCAGGCTGGGCAGGTCCTCCTCGGCAAAGTCGCGCGCCTTCAGGCGGGCAACCTCGGTCTCGGACAGGAACTTGTAGAAGATGAATCCCAGAATGTAGTCCTTGTACTCGTTAGCCTCAATCTTGGATCGCATCTTGTTGGCGGACTCCCATATCTTGGAGGCCAGCTGCTGCTTGTTCATCTAGTTTTCCTCACTTCTATAGACTTGGTTGAGTGTTTCTCCGTCGTCGCTTGCCCATTCGGTCCAGCCGTTCTGGCTGCCGCCGAGCACGAACACCGCCGCGGCGCTGGGCGTCGGGAACTCGAGGTCCTCGGCGAGTTCTGCGATGCCGCCAGAATCACCGAAGATTTTCCTGCGCACGGCCGCGACGCCCGCGTTTTTCAGCACGGGCCTCGAGAGATTAACTTTCGAGCCGACGAGCACGGTGAAGTGCCCGGTGGCCTTGTCGTAGCGCCCCGCCCCGCGTATGCCATTCTTCTTCGTGTGGAAGATTGCCGGGGCACCCGCGGGACCCTGGTCGACCCTGTCGAGGTCGTACCCCAGAGCCGCCATCCTGAAGAGGATCCTCTCGTGCAGGCGCTCGACGGCCTCTTCCTTGTACGGGTCGACGTAGGGCTTGGGCGTCGCCGAGTTGTCGGTCTCGTACGAGCCGTGGGTGCGCACGTAGTCGATGGCCTTCGCCTCGAGAACGTCCAGTGCGTCCCTGCTGATGTTCTGGTCGTCATCGAGGAACATAACGGCCTTGTTCCAGAACTCCTTCTTCGCCTTGTGCGCGTCGAGCCGGGCGATGCCCTGGGTCGTCTGCCCCGCGTAGACGCGGCTCACGTTGCCGTGGTCCTCGTCGAGCAGGTAGTAGACGCCGCGCTGCGGGATGTTCGGCAGCGACTTCGCCTCGGCGAGGTCTTCCCTCGGAACGACGACGGTCACAAGCGACTCGCCGTCGATGCGGCAGATGCGGATGCGGTCCGGCCGCGCGTCTATGAGCTGGACGGTGAGAGTCTTGACCCGGATCATGCTCACGCCCCCTTCTTCGCGAGCTCTTCGATCATGCACGTGCGCACGAAGGCGGAGAAACTCATGCCTCGCAGCGCCGCTTCCTCCTTCGCTGCGTCGCGCAGGGTGTCGGGGATGCGCAGAGTCACGGAGACTTGATTACCGTTCACCAGGAAGCTCCTGATCTCGGTTTCGTTAGGGTTGCTCTTAATGAGTTCCTTGTAACTGCCAGGCATCTGCGCTCCCATCGCTCGAAATGCAATACAAATGCGTTTATAGAATTATAGCGTTGCATTGCTGGTGACTGTTGAGGCGAACGGGTGAACGGTCGGGCGTGGAATCAAAGAGTCAGGCAGGGACAATCCTGCCAACGACGCTGTTGCGGTCTCGCGTGGCGGGTGCGTTCGCCTATACCCCCGCAATCCCGCGTGCCACACTCAGCAGCTCGTACTCTCTCTGGCTCCACTGGCGCAGCTCGGCCGCGCGCACGGCATCGCGACACAGGCCCAGGAACACCTCGGCTCCCTCGTAGAAGCGCTCGCGGGCAAAGGCGCCGGATCCGTCCGCAACGCACATGCCGTCGGCGAAGAGCTTCCAGCTAGACGGCTCGCGCGAATCGTCTCCAAGCAGCTTGATCTGCAGCACGTGCGGATTGCCGGCGGCGCAAAGCTCTTCCTCGAGCTTCTCCACCGTAAAGCGCATCTGGTGGGAGAGGCTGCTCTTGACCATGGCCGAGGCATAGCCGTTCGGCTTGTCCAGAAGATGCATTCGTTTTGGCTTGGCTGCCAGGTTGTGGAAGTTGCGCTCGCTGCGCACAGAGAAATTGCCCATACGGACTCCTTTCATCGATGTTGGCAGGGCCACCGTGCCTCTTGGCCGGTTGGCGTCGGGATCGTGGAGCCAACTCTCTACCCCGACTCTGGATAAAACGCGCCCACTCCTTGCGGGCAAGATGGAGTCTATCAGCGCGCGCGGACACAAATCAAGCGCCGCCTGCGAAATGATGTGCAGACGGCGCTTGATTTCGCCAGCTGCTGCTAGGCTTAAATCAGAAAAAGTGTCGAAATCGACCATATAAAAGTATGGAAAAGTGTCGTAATGTACACTTTAAAACCTCGGAAAAGTGTCGAAATGAGCACCTAACAACCACGGAAAAGTGTATCCTAGTGCTAAAACAGCACGTAATAAGGGGTACGCTTATGCTACAGAGAAAAGCGAAAGCACAATTTGAATCTTGGCTTGTCTCGTCGCCTAACAAGGCCCTTTTGGTCAAGGGCGCCCGACAGGTAGGAAAGTCATATCTGGTCAACGCGTTCGCACGTGAATCGTTCGAAAACGTCGTGACGTTCGACCTTATCGCCGACGCGTCCGTGCGCGATTCATTTTTGGCGGCAAAAAGCGCGGACGACCTTCTTATGCGCATGTCTATCGCTGCGACGCAGCCGATGGTTGCCAACAAAACCGTCGTGGTTATCGACGAGGTGCAGCGATGCCCCAATGTGGTGACGTTTATCAAATACCTCGTGCAGCGCGGCGACTTTCGATACATCCTTACTGGATCGCTCCTTGGCGTTGAGCTCGAGGGCATCGATTCCTTGCCGGTGGGGTATGTCGAGCAGATCCAGATGTACCCGCTCACCTTTGAGGAGTTCTGCTGGGCAAATGGCGTTGGTGCCAGCGCGTTTGAAATGCTCAGGGGCTGTCTAAAGGATGAGAGGGAGCTTCCAGATTATCTATATGACCGCTTGCTCGATCTGTTCCATCAGTATGTGGTGGTGGGAGGCATGCCCGACGCGGTCAATTCCTTCTTGGCGACGCGCAATGTCGACGAGGTTCGAAACATCCACCGCGATCTTCACGCCCTGTATCGCGATGACATCGCAAAGTACGCTCCGCCC
>USDE01000100.1 GCA_900553345.1 uncultured Collinsella sp. | reverse complement strand
CGCGTGCAGCCGGGGCTCACATGCTCCCACGGCAGGCGCCAGTCCAACTCGTAGGGCAGGTGCACGAGCTCATTGAGGTCGATGCCGTTTTTGGCAGCAGCCTCCTTCCAGTTATCGAGCGAGAAATGCTCTACCCAGGCGTCAAAGCGAGAGCCCGAGCGCCAAGCATCGATGATGACGGGCGTCATGTCGCGACCGGCGCGGGACAGCGCGGCCTCGATGAGCGAAGTCTCGGCATCGTGGTAATGCACGCGGACGGCACGGTTGCGAACGCTCGTGATAAGCAGCTTCTGGCGACGCTTGACGTCGTCGTAGTCGAGCTGCGGGCACCACTGGAACGGCGTGGCGGCCTTGGGGATAAAGACCGAAACCGAGATGGACACCGAGATCGAGCCGCGACGAGCCTTGGGCACCACGGAACGACCGAGCTCCAGCACGTGATCGGCCAGATTGGCGATGGCCACGATGTCCTCGTCGCGCTCGCCGGGAAGGCCCATCATAAAGTAGAGCTTCATGCGGTTCCAGCCGGCCTCGAAGGCCGCCTTGGCCGCACGGTCCAGGTCCTCCTCGGTCACGTTCTTGTTAATGATGTCGCGCATGCGCTGGCTGCCGGCCTCGGGCGCGAACGTCAGTCCGCCCTTCTTTTCGCCGGCGACCGACTCGGCCATATCCACGCCAAACGAATCCAGGCGCTGCGACGGAATAGACACGCGAATACCCGTATCCTCCAGGCGACGGTTGAGCCTGCCGAGCACGTCGCGAATGCAGGAGTGGTCGGTCGTGGAGAGCGAGGTCAGCGACACCTCGTCATAGCCAGTCTTTTCCAGACCCTGAATCACCGACGAGACAATCTGGTCGGCCGAGCGCTCGCGCACCGGGCGATACGTCATGCCAGCCTGGCAAAAACGACAGCCGCGGGCGCAGCCGCGCAGGATCTCGATAGACAGGCGGTCGTGGACCAGCTGCGCATAGGGCACGCACGACTGCGACAGCGGATTCGTGGCGCCGAAATCCTCGACGACGCGCTTGTAGACCACGGTCGGCGCATCCTTGCCCTCACGCGGCACGGTGTAGCCATGCGGCGAGCAGGGCTCGTCGTGACGAACCTCATAGAGCGACGGCACGTAGTTGCCACCAATGGATGCAAGCTGCTCAACAATCTGCGCGCGCGGGACTCCTTCGTCACGCAGGCGGCGATGCAGCTGACAGGTCTCGAGCAGCGATTCCTCGCCCTCACCGATGAGGATGACATCGAAGAAGGCCGCGTACGGCTCGGGGTTGTACACCGAGGGGCCGCCGGCGATGATGATGGGGTCGTCTTCGCCTCGGTCGGCCGCTAACAGCGGAATGCCAGCGAGGTCGAGTGCCTCGAGGAAGTTCGTCACCGCCATCTCGTGCGGCACATGCAGACCGACGATATCAAACGAAGCGACCGGCGATGCACCCTCGAGCGACAGCAGCGGAATACCCGCCTCGCGCATGGCGTCACCCATATCGGGCCACGGCACATAGCCACGCTCACAGGAGATGCCCTCGGCCTGGTTAAGGATGTTGTAGAGGATGGCGATGCCCTGGTTGGGCAGACCAACCTCGTACACATCCGGGTAGATCAGGCAGCAACGGTAGTCGGCATCGGCTTTGGAAAGCGTGCCCCACTCGTGATCGATATAGCGACTCGGCTTCTCGACCTTGGCGAGCAACGGCTCAATTAAATGAAAACAATCTTGGTATGCAACGCGCAACGGAAAACCCCTAAGCAGCGAGATCTGATGCGTCCTGATAGGACGCCATAGGACGGGTAGCGCCCGCGACCGTGGTCACCAGATCGCGAACGCGGGAGAACGTGGCAGTGACCACCTCGTTGGCAAGGCTGTAGTCGACATCGCGCTCGTAGAGCGAAACGAGCGCACGGCCCATGCCATAGGTGCCCGCGGCAGCAGTGAGCGCCTTGACGGCAAACCCAATATGCGGCGTCTGCTTGACGAGCGCGCGGGTGACCGCGCGGATCACAAGACCGCCGGCAAGCACGCCCGCGACCTCGTAGCCGCGCTCGGGCTTAATACCGCGTCCAAAGACGGCAGCGAGCTCAAAGAGCATGCCCACCTGCGCCAGCGCCATAACGGGATAATCGGCGCCCGGCAAAAACACCAGCGCACCGGTCGCCATATTGGTGAGCGCGCACGAGGTGATGATACGATTGGCCGCCGCGATGCGCATGAAGGCAAAGTTCGCCGCAAAAGCCGTTTCCTTGTCGGTGCGATCGAGAATCCAGCGGGCAAGCGTCTCGAGCAGATACGTCTTATCGGTTGCCGCTACCACGCCGAGCATGGGCGTGGACTCCTCGATAAACGGCACCTCCACAGCAGACTCGGCAAGCACGCACACGGGCGCGCCGGCGATCACGAGCTCCTGCACGGCACTCTCCAAGCGGTCGGAACCACACGAGAGCACCAGCACCACATCGGTATCGGTCTTTGGAGCAATTCGCTCCTCCCCCAGACGCTCGACGCGCACAATACCCGAGGTCGGACGAATCCAGATAGACCGAGACGCGCACCGGCGTATCGGAATCCTTCTTAACGGACGCGCCCATCTTAAAAGCGCGGGTCAGCTTATCTACGGGAATTTTCATAGCAAACCCCTCCAGCGGTTACGCGGCGCCCGAACGATGCCGCCATATGGATTGTACGATACCCACCGTCAGCAGCTGAATCATCATCGAAGACGAACCGAAGCTAATAAACGGTAGCGGAATACCGGTAATCGGCATCATGCCGATGCACATGCCGATGTTTTCGAAGGTCTGGAACGCCCACATGCCGACGATGCCCACACACGAAAGACGCAAAAACAGCGACTCGCACTTAAAGGCGACGCGAATCGTCGAAAAGATCAGCAGCACGTAGAGGCACAGGAGCAAAAAGGAACCGCAAAAGCCAAAGGTCTCGGACAGGAAGGCGAAGACGAAGTCGGTGTGGAACTCAGGCAGAAAGCCGCCGGCCGACTGCGTCGCATGCCCCAGGCCCTTACCAAAGAAGCCGCCCGAGCCAACGGCGATAAGCGACTGCTGCAGGTTGTAGGCATCGTCCGAATCGGCATTATCGGGGTCGATAAAGACCGTCAGACGGTTCATCTGATACTGCTTGATGAGCACATCGTGGCCGAGCAACGAATCAAAGACCGAATCAAGCGCCAGGACGAGGGCCACCAGGCCCACGAGCAGGGCCAGGGTCGACAGCACCCATTCGCGGCGTGCACCGCTCATGCAGATGACGATGGCGCCCGAAACCAGCACGACCAGGCCCGAGCCCAGGTCACCCATGGCAACGACGGCCAAAAACGGAATGGACAGCATGCCGCAGAGCTTGACGTAGTCGCGAACGGTATCGATGCGACCGTTATACTGCGAGCCAAGCGTAGCAATAAAGAAGATGGTGATGAGCTTGGCAAGCTCAACCGGCTGGAACGTCAAGCCGATACCGGGAATCTTGATCCAGCCCGTCATGCCCAGACCGCCCGTATAGGACAGACCCGGAATCTTGGGCGAGAAGATCACGATCAGGTCGATGACGAGCAACGCCGTCGAGAAATTGGAAATACCGCGCAGGTCGGAGCGCCAGACCAGCACCGCCAGCACCGTGCCGATGCCAATTCCCAGCAAATGGCGCGAGAACGAAGCATCGGCCTTAAACTGCGAAGCCGACCAGATAATGATGGCACCGTAGGCGACGAGCGCCACAGTAGCCACGAGCACACCGATATGCACCTTTTGGCGAAACGTGCCGCGCGAGGCCGAAAGTTGCTTGTTGACGCGGTCCAGGCTGCTGCGAGAGCCGGTCTTGGTTGAACGGAACAGATCCGCCGGAGAAAAATCCATCGCAACCTCCTATCGAACCGAAGAATCGCCCGAGGCCGAAGAGGTATCGGGCTCGTCATAAATCACGCCGAGCACGTCGCGCACGACATGCATCGCGGTATCTGAGCCACCGCCGCCCTGCTCCAGGACGGTAGCGATGACATACTTGGGATCATCGGCCGGTGCATAGGCGCAGAACCACGCGTATTCGTCCTCGCCACTTTTCTCGCCCGTGCCCGACTTGCCGTATACCTGCGGCGTCAGGGTGCCAAAGTGCGCCGCCAGGGACGTCGATGCCGTGTAAATCACGTCGTGCATGCCGTTGCGAACAAGAGCCAAATCCGAATCGCTGTTGATCTTGGCCTCCAGGCGCTTCTTCTTGCCCTTGCCGTTGTACTTATAGGCATCGCCGTCGCCATCGCGCGACACGGCAGACAAAAATACGTGAGGCACGTACTGTTTGCCGCCGTTGGCAAGACCCATATAGGCGCACGCCATCTGCAGGGGCGTCACCAGGATGTCGCCCTGGCCGATAGCAATGTTGGTCATATCGCCGGCATTCCACTTGCGGTCCTCGGCAGAGGCGTCGGTGAAGTATGACTCTTTCCACTCGGCATCGGGAATACGACCCGCGCCCTCACTCGGCAGATCGATACCGCAGGTCTTGCCTAGGCCCCAGCGACGAAAGACCTCCTGCAGGCCCTCGGGATGTTGCTCGTCATAAAAGAACGCCTTACCCATGTCGTAGAAGACGGGGTCGCACGAGTTGGCGATACCCGACTGCAGCGTCATGGTGCCGTGGCCAGACGTCAGCCAGCAGCGCTTGCCCCAAGCCTTGCCCAGACCCGTCCAATAACCCGTGCAGTTGGTTGTCTGCGTTGAAGTGTAGGTTCCAAACTCAAGACCGGCCAGTGCCGAGAGCGGCTTGATGGTCGAGGCCGACATGTACTGTCCGCTAATGGCGCGGTTGAGCAGCGGGTGCGAACCCTTGTCATCATTGAGCTCGGTCCACACGTCATTTGAGACGCCGCCGATAAAGACGGACGGATCGAACTTGGGCTGGCTCGCCATGCCCAGGATCTCGCCATTGTTGGGATCGAGACACACCACAGCGCCGTTGCCGGCATTGCTGTAGCCAGTGGTCTTGGCAAGCTCGATAGCGCTCGCCAGCGCCGTCTCACAGGCCTGTTGGATCTTAAGGTCGAGCGTGAGCTTAATGTCGGAGCCGGCCTTCGCGGGCACGGCGCCGGCCTGACCGGTCACATTGCCCGAGGCATCGACCTTGACGGTCTGCTCGCCACGAATACCCTGCAGCAGGTTTTCGTAGTAGCTCTCAACGCCCGCCTGGCCCACGATATCGCCCGACTGGTACGTAATCTTGCCAGCAGAAGCATCATCATCGCCAGAGGTTTTCTTATTCTGGGCCTCGAGCTGCTCGGAGGTAATGGTGCCGGTATAGCCCAAGATATGGCATGCCGTCTCGCCGTATGGATACTGGCGCTCGGTACGCTCGGCAATCTTGACGCCCGGGAACTCGCCGGCGTGTTCCTTGATATAGGCAACCGTGGAGCGACGGACGTCCGTCGCGATGGTATGCAGGCTCTGAGCGCCCTCTGTATTGTCCTGAATATTGCGAAGGACCGCCACATAAGGCATTCCAAGCACGTTGGCAAGATGGCGAACCAGAACCTCATCCTCGGCAAGGTCGCGGTAGGCCACGACAGCAAGTGAGGGACGGTTCTGGACAAGCGCCACGCCATTGCGGTCGAGGATGCGGCCGCGCACAGCGGGTGTGGTAACGGTGCGAGTCTGATTACTATTGGCCTGCTTCTCGTAATAGTCCGACGAGACCATCTGCATGCCCCACAGCTTGACGGCAAGTGCCGCAAACATCGCGCCCACACCCGTGGTGAGGATGGAAAAGCGGCCCTTAAAGGCGGTCGCCGCGGTATTGCCCTCGCCCTCGGTGGCGCGCGGGGCCGTTCCATGCTGTGTATCGTAGGTAAAACGGGAATCGCCTCGACGCATGATGACCAGCGCGACCACGATGGCCACAACCAGCACGATACCGGCGATAATAACCGTCATCTGGGAAGACATCTACGGGCCT
>USDE01000099.1 GCA_900553345.1 uncultured Collinsella sp. | reverse complement strand
AAGACTGGATCGGCCGAGACCGGCGGCACCAACGTCAACTCGATGTTCGTCGGCTTCGCACCTTACGATTCACCCACGGTCGCCATCTCGGTGGCCTTGGAGGATTACGACAAACACGACGTCAAGGCAGCCAAGATCGCCGGCATCGTCCTGACCGCGGCACTTGCCGCCCAAGGAGCGTGATGCCTGTGATCGAAGCGGATACTTGGGGCGCGCCGCGGCCGATGAGCTAGCGGCAAGGCGCCACGCGGTCCCAGCGACCATAGATTTGGTACTACACACATCGTTGAGCGAATAAGTTAGTTAGGAGCAGGAATGGAACAGAGGGTCCTCGGGGGAAGATACCTCCTCAAGGATAAGGTGGGAACGGGCGGCATGGCGACCGTCTTCCGTGCGCAAGATCAGGTCCTCGACCGCACGGTTGCCGTCAAGATCATGCTGCCGCAGTATGCCGGCGACGCCACCTTCGCCGCCCGCTTTAAGCAGGAGGCCCAGGCAGCAGCAGGTCTCTCCTCCCCCTATATCGTGGGCGTCTACGATTGGGGCAAGGATGGCGATACCTACTACATCGTCATGGAGTACCTGCGCGGTACCGACCTTAAGAGCGGCATCAAGAGCCACGGCGCCCTCGATCCAAAGAAGGTCGCGCAGATCGGCTCGCAGATCAGCTCCGCGCTTTCGGTCGCCCACAAGCACGAGATCATCCACCGCGACATTAAGCCGCAAAACATCATGGTGCTGCCCGACGGCAACATCAAGGTCATGGACTTTGGCATCGCGCGCGCAAAGAACAGCCACCTCACGCAGGACAACAATGTACTGGGCACCGCCCACTACGTAAGCCCCGAGCAAACGCGCGGCCAGGACCTCGGTCCCACTTCGGATATCTACTCCCTGGGCGTCGTGATGTACGAGTGCGCCACCGGTCGCGTCCCCTTTGACGGTGACGACGCCATCTCGGTTGCGCTCAAGCAGGTAAACGAACTGCCGGTTCCGCCGAGCCAGATCAACTCCGGCGTCGACGCCGATCTGGAGCGCATCATCCTCAAGTGCATGGAAAAGGACCCGTCGAACCGCTTCCAGACGGCAGACGAGCTGCGCCAGGTGCTCAACAACTACCTGTCCGGCCGCGCCGTCAACGTCTCCGAGCCCACGCGCATCATCGGTGCCGCGGGCGACCTGGGCGCCACCAAGACCCGTGAGCTGTCTGACTCCACGCGCGCTATGGTTCGCCCCGTATCGGGCGTAAGCGGACAGACCAACCCCCGCAGCGCCGTCTCGGGTTCCACCGGTTCCTACGAGGTCGATCAGCCCAAGTCCAACAAGAACAAGATTATCGCCGCCGTAGTCGCCGCAATCGCCGTGGTTGGCGTTGTGGTGGCCTTCGCCACCGGGCTCTTTGGGGGCGAGCAGGTTACGGTGCCCGATGTGCTTAACAAGGACCAGCAGACCGCTATCGAGCTGATCAAGGAGGCCGGCCTTGAGGTCGGAACTGTCGACCAGAGCTATAACGACGATGTCGACGAGGGCAAGGTTGCCGAGCAGACCCCCAACGGCAACACTAAGAAGCCCAAGGGCTCCAAGGTTAACCTGGTGATCTCCAAGGGCCCCAAGCCCTCCGAGAAAGTTGAGGTTCCGCAGCTCGTCGGCCTAACCAAGGACCAGGCCGAGGCCGCGCTGGCAAGCGTGGGCCTGAAGGGCAACGCAACCGAGGAGGCCAACGAGGCCGACGAAGGCCAGGTCTTTGAGCAGGGCACTGATGCCGGCAAGGAAGTCGAGAAGGGCACGACCATCTCGTATAAGGTCTCCAGCGGTCCTGACACCACCTCCGTCCCCGATCTGACCGACATGACCGAGGCCCAGGCACGCAACGCTCTCGACATGGCCGGTTTTGGCGTCAACGTGAGCTACCAGGAGAACGATTCCGTCACCGAGGGCACCGTCATTAGCTGGAACCCCAGCGGCAAGCAGAAGCCCGGCGCCACGATCACCGTCGTCATCGCCAAGAAGTCCGGCAAGGCCAGCGTTCCGGGCAACCTGTACGGCAAGAGCATCTCCGCCGCCGCCGCCGCGCTCAACAACGCCGGATTCTACAACATCGCATTCTGCGATCAGAACGGCAACCCCGTGAGTGGCAACGAAAACGCCACCGTGACGGGCGTCTCCCCCACTGGCAAGCAGTCCACCGACAGCACGATTACGCTGACGGTTTCGGTTTCTGGCTCTGGTACTGATTCAGGCGACGATTCCGGTACAAGCAACTAGCCGGCTGCTTATTATCTGCGCAGCGAACGCCGCAAACACATTCGCTCAGAAGCGCCCGCTTGCTCCCCCGGCAAGCGGGCGCTTTGCTTTTGATGCGACCCGCTAGCATGGAACGGCGCAGCTCTAACACCAAAAGAGCCCGGCACCGTGGTGGTACCGGGCTCGATATTCCTCTGGTGCCCCCGGGCGGATTCGAAAACTCCCCCCGCGGGGAAATTGGCGACGCGGGTGTCGACGGTCCGAATCCTCTGGTGCCCCCGGGCGGATTCGAACCGTCGACACCCGCTTTAGGAGATATGATTTAATGCTACCCCCCACCACTCATCAAACATCATTGAACACCATATAACCGCAGATAAACACAGCAGTTTGTGTCTTTTGCCTCTGATAGCTGCGGCTACGCTTTTACAAACATATTACTAACGGCTTTAGCTAAACTGCACTCAATGAATTGTTGAAAACTCATCAATGAAACGGAGTGCAAAGATGTCAGAACAACCACTCATTAGCGGAAGAGGCACGTGTTGGAAAGACAAGAGGTCGCCTAACACCTATCGCTATTATTTTTCACTTGGAATCAAGGACCCTAAGACGGGACGCTACAAACGATCCCCAACTTATACGGTTCACTGCAAGACTAAAACAGAGGCAAAGGCTGCAATGCAGGCCAAGCTGGCAGAAATCAACTCTTCTGGCACGGTCTCTAAAACTAAAAAGCCAACTCTGCTTGCATCCTACTGCTGGGCCTTTCATGAAAATAGGGACACCGAGCTTGCGCCAACGAGCTATGAAAGAGAAGCATACGATTGCAGGCATATCGAAGACCTATTCGGTGCGTTTCAGACAATTGAGGGGCTGACTCCCGATCTAATCGAAGAAACATATGCCGAAGCTCGTCGCACGGGAAAATACAAGCCATCGGAGCTTGTGCGGATCAACGCGAAGTTGCGTCAAATTCTCTCGAATGCAGTCGCGAAGCGAATAATTGACCGAAACCCCTGCGCTACCGTTCATGTTCGCAGACCACGCAACAAAAGAGAATCACTGACAATCGACCAGGTAGCTACCCTATGTACACATCTTCAACACATTGAGCTCACCGCCGAAGCTGTTGGTACGCTAGTACTAGTGTATACGGGTATGCGGAAAGGCGAGATGTTGGGCCTCGAATGGCGCGATTGGGACCCTGCCAATAAAACCTTGAAAATTGACAGGCAGTACACCAACGACCATGAACTGAGGGCACCCAAGTCACAAGAAAGCCAACGCAAAATCCCCGTTGGAGAAACCTTGGCCGAACGTCTTCAATCATGGTCAGCCATACAAAAAGAGCTCCTGGCCTCTCTGGGGCTGTCCCAGACTGGCAGAACTCCCATCATTAGCGATATTGCCGTCGAGCAAGGGGTCCCTACTGTCTGTCACATGAAAAACTACATCTTCAACCATTGGTTTCGCGATTTCGCAGTTAGCTGCAATCTTGGAATCTATGAGCCGAACAATTCGACTGGCGGAAAGCTATATAAGGGCATCTGCCCGCATCAGCTCAGGCATTGTGTAAGCACTTTTATGCTGGCGATCGGATCGGACGTTAGAAGCGTGCAAGGTATTCTTGGCCACGCGGACCCCAATATCACGCTCAAAACGTATACAAGCCTCGTTCAACAATCAGAAATAAAAGCAGTTAAAGGCTACGAAGACTTCATCAACGCCTATATACAGAGAAGCGAGAAATAGCATGTTTTTCATTCATCGTTTCATCAATAATATTACGGTACTATGCTACTATTTCCGCAGGTAGATGCTTTATTTGATTGACATCTAATGAGTTTTAATACATGCTAAAGCTGTCAGATGGCTACGCATGTAGTCATAGAAACCGGCCCCCCAAGTGCTTATGAACCTGGTAAGTCTTACAAGCACAGGGAGGGCCCTCATTGAAAGGATAGCTCATCATGGCTACTCCAAAGATTAGCACTCAGGCGTCCACACCGACTTTCCCCACTGGTGCCGCTCAGTGCGATCGGTTGCTCCGCGTTAACGATATCCGCGAACTTACTGGCTGGAGCGAAAACACCGCACGCAAGTTTATGAGAGAGTCCGGCAAGCTCATCCAAATCCATCGTTCTAATTACATGTTTGAAAGTTCGTTTTATGAGCTTTTCAAGCAGCTTGAAGGTCGCACCGCCCACTTTGACTAGGCGGTAAACATGAGCGAGCTGCCGTCGATTTCCGACAAATTTAGCGATGATGTTAATGAGCAACGAAAGATTAAAGGGAAAATGGATAAAGCTAATTTTATTTCAGTGCCCGAGTGGGCGTGCTGCGTCACCACCGTCGCTGCTGAGCGCCTCATCCTCGGCCTTGTATGGAAGTTTGGAAAGCCTTCCACAAACAAAAAAGCCATGGGCTTTTACGCAAAAAGCAAATGGATTGAGGAGCACTACCACCTGAGCAAGAACACGATTTCCCGGGCCCATACCTCTTTGAAGAAAAAGAGGTACATTCAAAAGGCGGGTGACGGCAGCTGGATGCTTAATTACGCTGCAATCTACCGCGCCGCAGTCGAAAACGGCTGGGAGCCCAAGAAATCTTAAGTCCATAGCCCGACTATCGAGGTCGTGCAGGTCGGTAATCGCCGGGCGTCTATAAGAGCATGCCGTGGATGTAAAATGAAACAGGGTCGAACCGAAACAGTTCCCGGACAATTGGCGTCCGGCCAGACACTTCGATTCGACCCTTTCTCATGCCTGCATCTAAAATACTCCCATAATCATCCTCGACATCTTTAACGCCCTCACCTCCTGCCACCAACACGTCGTAGACGCTATTTACAACGAATCGATATAGCCGCCCATTCTTTAAGGCACGTGTTACCATGAAAACGTGCGGTATTTCTCCAACCGAAAACCTGCGTGAACGCATGACTTGAGACGCCTTTTAGAACTCACCGATCGCAGGGCGAACACAAATCAACAGCGGCCGTGCATTGTTCCCAGCCATATGGCATGGCAGAGCCATGCCCGTTGTTGATTGGAGTGCCGCACCATGGCAGACGAGAAGAAAATCAGGGAGATCTACGGCGTGAAGCCCGTCCTCGATGAGGCCGCCGAGCGGATCGAGGCGACGTGGCGGGAGAAGCTGCTGCGCGAGACGGGCGACCTCAGAACCGAGAACGCGTTGCTCAGGGCCCAGCTCGACGAATTCAACCGCAAGCTCGTCGAGGCGAGAGACCGGAACGAAAGACTTGAGGCCGACTGCAATGAGCGGGTTGCCTTTATCGAGGAGAAGTTTGAACTCGATACCGCGAGCCTCGAGCTCGAGAACAACGAGCTTCATGCCGCGAGCGTCAGATACCTCGCCGATGCCAGGGAGCTCGACAGGCAGGTCGTCCAGCTCCATGCCGAGGCCGTGGCCATGGTCGATGAGATCGAGCGCCTGCGCGGCGAGCGTGACGCCGCATTGAAAGCCCAAGCCGATCTGAGCGATGCGCTCCTGGCCCAGCGCGACCTGATGGCCGAGGTCGCCGCCCTCAAGGACCGCCTCGCCGCCTCCGAGCAGCGGGCGGCCGTGGCCGAGGCCAAGGTCGAGGTCATGACCCAGATGAGGGGCGAGTAGCCCCGCGCTTCTCCTGTCAGGCTGCTGATTTCTAGGAACCTTCTAGAGCGCTTCCAGAAGGTTCCTAGAACCGGGCGCAGCATCTTCGATCGGCACGATGCCTCTGTAGA
>USDE01000098.1 GCA_900553345.1 uncultured Collinsella sp. | reverse complement strand
AGATGACGGAGTCGACCACGTTGACGCCTGCCTCGTCGGCGTCCGCCTTCCAATTGTCCATCCATTCGCCTTCGGCCCACGAATAAGAGCCAAAGAGGACGACCTTCTTGTCGCCGAGGGTCTCCTTGACTTCGTCCCACATCGGTTGGAACTCATCGTATTCAAGCTCCTCGGAGCCCATGGCGGGGCAACCGAAGGCGAAGGCATCATAGTCGGCGGCCTTGTCGGCAGAGAAGTCGGCGCAGGGGATGACTTCGGCCTCGGCGCCCGCGGACGTGGTGCCTTCGGCGACAAAGTTTGCCATGGCCTCGGTGTTGCCCGTGCCGCTCCAATAGACGACGGCGATCTTGCTCATGTTGAGTCCTTTCGGTTGTGCGGTGTGCGGCCGCGGTTTGTACGTTCTATCGGGTCGCCTGGGCAAGTTGCGCCAAGCTGCAGCCCTGCTGATAGATAAAGGTGAGGTGTTGGGTGCAGGCACGGTACGCATCAAACGTCGCAAGCGCCTGCTCGACATTCGTATAGACCTTCCAGGCTCCAAAGATCTTGTAGTTCTCGCCACGCTGGG
Organism: uncultured Collinsella sp.; assembly: GCA_900553345.1. GTDB lineage: Bacteria > Actinomycetota > Coriobacteriia > Coriobacteriales > Coriobacteriaceae > Collinsella. The sequence continues at coordinate 5,436 of USDE01000098.1, read as the reverse complement.
CGATGAACTCGTATACGTCGTCGTAGGGGTACCCCAGGAAGTAGCCAATTTCGTGTGGAAACTCGCAGGTGCAGCCGTTGTCGCAGTGTGCTTGATGGTCCAATGCGCATCGGGTTTGGCCGCATGCGCATTCCGCGGCGTTATTGCTTGCGAGCGTGATGCGCGATGCCAGGTGCACAAGACATGCCGAGAGGTTGCCGGTGTCGTAGCCCTCCTTGGCGAGTGCCGTTTTGGCGCGCGGGTCAGCAAGGTAAGTGGCGAGGCTATTGGGCCGATATGCGTATACGAGCGCCCCGCAGGGGCGCCAGACCAAAACGCTCAGATGGATGCCGAACGGATTAAGCTCGCGGTTGCACCGGGCGATAACGTTGAGCAGGCGTGCTCGGCGATCCTCGATCGCCGCAGTTACGCTTGAGCCGTCTTGATCGACATAGACTCCTGGATAGGTAAAGAGCGATGCCGGTTTGATGCCCGCGAGCGTGGGGGAGCAGTTGCGCACGACTGCCGCCTGAAACGTTGGGATGTCTATGGTTCGAGTCACGACGCTCCTTACGGATCTAAACTGTTAGCCTAGGAAAACTTATACACGAAAGTAAGCCTTGGTCAACTAAAAAGTTTGAAGAGGGAAACTAATTGACCGAACGGACATGATTTTGGGTTAAGATGGGGACACCCCATGGGGGTATCTAGATAGGGCTACTTGAAAGGGGAGCGCATGAGTGACTTACTCAACCCTGCGAATCTCATCGTGCTGGCCGTCATTGCCGTCGGCATGTTTTTTGGACTGCGTCGCATTGCCGCTTCGACACACGGAAAGAGTTGCTGCAGTGATGGCGCGAGCGGCAAGAAAGCCAAGAAGGTTGTGGTGGCAGACACCGACGAGTCCCACTACCCCTATCGTGAGGAGCTGCTTATCGGCGGCATGAGCTGTGACGGCTGCGCTCAGAACGTAGCCAATGCCCTCAATACGCTTGATGGCGTGTGGGCTACGGTGACGTATGCGGACCACACGGCACGCGTACGCTCGAAGCGCCCGGTTGATCGCGACACACTCGAGACGGCGGTGAGGGGCGCGGGCTATTACGTTATGAAAATGTAGGCGTTGCCCTCTCCTGTGGATACCGGCCTCCTGCCCATTGTGACTATCGGCATCCAAAAATTTGCGCAAAATATAACCTTTAGATGCGGCAAAAGTGGAGTTTGGTGACGGTTTGCGCGGAATTCGCTACCAATTGAGCATCTATTAACCCGTCCAAAAAATTACAGGTGTATATTTATACGCTGATTATTGCTGCGCCCAGATCGCAATTAAACGTGGACAGAGATGAGAAATGCTAAAACTGGGCTTAAGGTCAGGGGAGGCTATAGCTTTATGAGACGAGTGAGAACACTTGGCTTGGTGGCAGCGCTTGCCGCTATCTTGGTATCGCCGCTGCCGGCGCACGCCGAAGACGCTTCGGGTGCCGTTACCTACAATGCGGGAAATGGGTATTCCTTTGAGAAGCTCTCGCATCCTACGGTAGGAACGTCGCAGCCGGATGGCATCGTCGACTACCAGGGTAACGGTGCCGTTGCCGTTCCGGGTGCCGATGGTAATACGGCCAACAACGAAGGCGATCGCGGCCAGAGCTACACTTGGGCGGCTGCGAGCTATGGTGACTGGCTTTATGTGGGCACCTGCTATGCGGCGATGGGCAACACGCTTACGCTCATGGACAGCACGCTGGGCGATTCCTTTGATGCCGAGACCATGCGCCTGACGCTGGAGGCCATGTTTAACGGCACGTTCTTCTATGGACAGCAGAAGGAGGACGGCACGGCCGACAAGGACAGCGGCGGCATCTTGGTTAAGATCAATACCAAGACCGGTGAGACCAAGCTGCTGCTCTCTGAATCGCTCAACGGCGTCGGTCCTTTGTTCCGCAATGCCGTGAGCTATAAGGGTAAGCTCTATTTCTGCGGCAGCGTCAGGACCAATGGCGGCAAAAGCGGTCTGCCTTCTGTATACGAGATCGATCCTAAGACGGATGAGTGGAAAGTTGTCTATCAGGGCCTTTCGAGCGTGGACGATTACCGCGATGCCTACAAGCAGGGCATCTCAACCGGTATCCGCGGCATGTGCGTCCATGATGGCCAGCTCGTCATCAGCAATGTGGGTAAAGCGGGCAATGAGTTTGTGGCGACAATCCTGACGTCATCTGACCCTTCGAAGGGCCAGGCTAGCTTCACCGAGATTGCTAACTCGAAGACGCTGTTTGGCTATCCGGCGATTCGCTATCAGGACAGCATCTACGGTGGCGCCATTTGGGATATGGTTTCGTACAATGGCCATCTCTATGCGACCATCTGCACCGGTACGCCCGAGAACGCTCCCGATGATAATTCCATGCAGTCGTTTGCCATGGTTCGTGGCGACAAGAACGCCGACGGCAGCTATTCGTGGACTCCCATTGTTGGCGATAAGGATGCGACCGATCCAAAGTGCCGTGCAAAGTACTGCTTTGGCATCGATCCTGCCCGTACCCGTTCTGGCGCTGCCAACCTCATCGTCTACAACGACTACCTCTATATCGGTGAATACAACGACGAGGAGATTGCCCTCGAGCGCATCCTGTTCAACAAATCCAACACCGAAGAGGGCGGCAAGAGCAGCATGGGCGGCGTTGACTGCTCGTTTGTGAATGCCAATCTTGAGCAGTCGGTTAACATCTATCGCATGGACAAGGACGAGAACATGGAGCTCGTCGTTGGCGATCGCACCGACATGTTCCCCGAGGGCGGCATTTCCGGCCTGACTTCGGGCTTTGGCCGAAACGAGAACCAGTACATTTGGCGCATGCAGAAGTTCGACGGCAAGCTGTATATCGGTACCTTTGATACCGCGAGCCTGCTTGAGCCGATCGGCCAGTTCTCCAATGGCGACATTATCGATATGACGCCCGAGGAGTGGGACTCTCAGGTTCAGCGCCTTAGGGACCTGCTCGATCACCTGCTCGACAAGAAATCGCCTGACGACCCCATCGTTCCCGTGAACACGCTTGCGGACGATGATTCAAACGAGGCCGTCGAGGTCGATGATTCGAACGAAGCTGCCGAGGTTGATGATTCAAACGAGGCCGTCGATGTCGATGACGAGAAGACCGAGGTTGCTAAGGGCTTTGGCGATCTAAGCGATGCGCTGGAGGATGCCACGGGCGATCTTTGCGATCAGGCCTCGACGATGTCCCAGGACTTTGAGGACGACGCCGCTTATATCCAGAAGATTGATGGCGAGATCGCGTACTTCAAGTCCTTTGCCGACCAGTATCAGGACATGCTCGATAGCTATGAGAGCCTGAAGCAGCAGTACGAGGATGCCTATGGCACCGAGCTGCCGGGCGATATTCAGGATGCGCTCGATAAGCTGCTGAGCGAGGAGAACCTCAAGAAACTGCAGAGCGTGCTTACGTGCATGTACTACCTGCGCGATGCCGAGCGCGGCTTTGATATGTATGTGACCGAGGACGGCGTGAACTTTACGACGCTGACGACCAATGGCTTTAACGATCCGTATAACCATGGTCTGCGCACCTTTGCGGTGACCAACCAGGGTCTGTGCCTTGGTACCGCCAACCCGTTCTATGGCTGCCAGGTTTGGATCCAGCGCAAGGAGAATTCGGAGAATCCGATTGATCCCGGTACTCCGGATCCGACGAAACCCACCAATCCTTCGCAGCCGGGTGGCGGCGATCAGCCTGGTGGCAGCCAGACGGGCGGCAACGACCAGTCGAGCAGCACCACGACCACCGTCACGACGGCCACTAAGAAGACTCCGAAGGACGGCTCGCTGCCTCACGCTGGCGACTCGACCCTCACGCTGGTCTTGGGATTGCTGGTTGCAGCTGCCGCGGTGCTTGGCATTGCCCTCGTCTTGCGCAAGCGTTCTTGTCGCTAGGCGCGTCCGCGCAGCTCGATGTTTTTGATATCGTCGAAGTCGATGGCGATATCCCTGAGTTTGAGCAGCTTGAATGCGGGTAACACTTCGTCGAGAATGCCCGTGCGGCTACGATAGCCGTACATATCGTAATAGGTGACGCGCACCAGGTCGCCGCGTTTGAGGCCCTCGAGCTTTTTCGAAAGCTCGAGGGCTTTTTCTTCCGTGAGTTCGCATTTGGGCTCAACAGTGATCTCTTGTTTGCGCACGAGCTCGTAGTATCCCGTGAGGGCGGCAAAGGGCATAAACTGTGCGGCACGGCCGGCGCGGACGGCGCCGTTGGCGGTGAGCTTGGGGTCGGCGGATCGACGTCTTCCCTCGGGGTCCGCTAGACGTTCAAAAGGCGTCGGTGGCCGCATCGGCTGTTGTTGGGACTTAGGCACGATGTCCTCCTACCTGATCGTTGCGTTCGCGTGCGGTGGCGCCGGCGGTGAAGCTTAATCCCTTGACGAGCGCGTTCTTGCCGTACTTGCCCTTCACGGCCAGGACGGCGCGCGCCAGGTCGCGCTCGCGCTCATCGGCCTTAACATCGCTGAACAGGTCGATAGTGGCAAATTCCTCGGGCACCAGATTGCCAAATCCCAGGTTGATGCGCTTGACCGGTCGTTTGGGATCGACAGTCTGCGCCCAGAGCTCATCGAAATAGCCCATGATCTTCTTAAACGAATTGGTGCGCTCGGGCAGCTTGCGCGAGGCGTTGGAGTGCGCAAAGAGCGCGGCATAGCCACCACGCGGCTTGCCGCCGTGTTCGCCCACAAAGATGCCGTCAATCGCCTGTGCCTCTCGCACCAAACGTCGGCGTTCGTCATCGCGCTGGACGGGCTTGGGCGCGCGGGGTGCGAGCTTGGGGCCGGCGGTTGCGGCGGGTTCGATGCTCGACGTGCTCGAACGCAAATGCCCGCATCCGTCTACATATTGCGCTGTGCCGCTGGCGTCGAGGCGGCGTATGTCGGCGCGCTCGCTCGCGTAGCCTACAAAGAGCGAGATGCTGTTGCACACCACGTGCTTATCGACTAAGTCCAGCACAGCGTTGTCGACCATCTCGCGCAACACGGTGTAGGCTTGCTCATAGGCATAACCCTTCGATAGCACTTGCCCCGTGGTTGTTGAGGTTGCCTGCGGGCGATAGGCCTGAATATCGGCGATAGTTGTCGGCTCGCGCCCAAAGGCGTGGTCGATAAGATACTCGGCATTGACGCCGAGCTCGTCGTAGAGCAGGTTTTCGTCGAGCGCCGCGACGCCCATCAGATCGTAGACGCCGTATTTTTCGAGTCGTGCTGCCACGCCGGGCCCAATGCCCCAGATGTCGGTGATGGGGCGATGGGGCCAGATCTCCTTGCGAAAGGTCTCGTCGTCGAGTTTGCCGATGCGGCTGGGTACGTGCTTGGCGGTAATGTCGAGTGCCACCTTGGCCTGGAATAGGTTGGGGCCGATGCCAACCGTTGCCGTGATGCCGGTGCGCG
>USDE01000097.1 GCA_900553345.1 uncultured Collinsella sp. | reverse complement strand
CTTAAGGCACAGCTCAACCAGATGGGGCCCGCGCGCACCCGTGCGATTTCCCAAAACTTCGCGGCTTATCTGATCAAACAACCGCACATCGGTCTTAACATAGTCGCCGTTAAGCCCAATGCATTCATTTTGGATGAGCACGCACGATTTTCCGTCCGGCGTCGGCCCCAAGGCCGAGCGCAGGCGCGATATCGTCGAATACAGGTTGTTGCGGGCGCTATTGAACTCGGCGTGGGGCCATAACTCCATGGCCAGCGTCTCGCGATCGACCAGCGCATCCATACCCAGCGCAAGCCGCTCGGCGAGCGTTGCCGCTTTCTTGCGGCGCCACATCTTGTCCGTGATGGGAAACCCGTCGCGCTCGGCGCGAAACGCGCCAAACATGCGAATCTCGATATGGTCGACAGTATCGACGGCTTCGACCTCGCCAGCCTGAAACAGGCGCTCACCCTCCCCTTCCAGATCGTCACGCAGCGAATACCGCGACAGCTCACGCACCGGGAGTTTCTTTCGAATCCTAGCCGCCGGCTCGCCCAGACAATGCATGGCAAGGCGCGCAAAGAGCCGATACGATGGGTCCAAAATCCCTGCGCGGTTCATGGACATCCAGGCCGCAAGATCGCTGTCTCGGCCCGCACAGGCCAAGTGCAGCGCTACCATCCAAGCCTCCGCACCACCAACCTGCGTCTGGCTTATATCGAGCAGCTCCGCTTCCTCACGCACCGAAACCATCGAGGTGTTACGCAGATACGCCGCACGCTCCAGCAGCAACGCGTTGTCGCGCATGTACGCAATTGGCTCCTCAGCCAGTTTGAGCACCTGGACCGCGCGGAACTTCGCATTGACCGGCCGACCTTCCGCCAGCGATTGCCAGCCTTCTAGCAGCAGGCCAAACAGCTGAATCTGGTTGTCGCGCATGCGTACGGCAAAGCGATCGAGCTCGTTGAACGCCGCATCGTCGGTTACCGGCAAGCCGGAAAGGAGCCGCCGTGCCGCCAGCACCATGCGCACCCAGATAGCTGGCGCCTTAAGTCCGCGCACATCGAGCGCGTCCCGTATCTCCGCCATCTCGTCGTCGCGCTCGTCGATCCCCGCAAACGACCCATCGAAGAGCTCCACCAGCATGCTATCGGCCCGTAGAAAAGTCCCCGCGATATCGAGCTCGCAGTCATAGGCTTTGCGCGTTTTGAGCTGCTGCAGAGCGCCGCCGTCATCTCCCCGTTCAGCCAACCAGTGCTTGACCCCGATATGTGCAAAGAGCATGTCGAGCGCCGTGTGTTCCGTCTCGATTTCCGGCACAGCAAGGTTCATGGGAAGCCCAAGGCCGTTATCCCCATAGCAAACTGCCGTAAGGGCCTGGGCGACCTTCCACGAAACGGGGTCTATTTCACAGGCTGCCTGATCGCCCGCATGCTCAATGAGCGATGCCATGCAGCGGGCGAGCTTTGTGTTGGACACGCTGACCGCCGCCAGATAAACGCCGAGCGCCTCGGCAGGCGTTGGCTCTGGTGCGGGATTGTCGGCATCGATCGTGCCCAACGCCGCCCGGCAGACATCGGCACCGTGCCCCGTCAGAGCAAGATCGACCCCATACTGCCCGGCAAGTTCAAGGACCACGCTACGGTCCAGAAAGGCGTCGGCCAGGTCCATCGCTGCATCACATCGGTCCGCCTTGAGCAAAATTCGGGCCGCACGCGGAACAAGCTCGGGACGGATCTCGGTCACCAACTTTCGCAGGCGCAGACGTCCGTTGTCCTCGGCGCCCAGGCACGTAAAGCTCCGGTCGGCGGGATTCAAGCCAAAGATCGGGTAATCGCGCACAAGGTAGGACTGGTCGATCATCGACAGCCTCACCCCGCAAGCCTCAAGTTCTGCAATATTGCCCTCGCCCATCAAGATCATGAGGCAGGCAACGCAGAACAGCGCATTATTATCGAGCGAAGCAAGATCGACAAGTGCCGCACCATACACGTTGACAATCTCGTTTTCGAGCAGACCGGCAACATCGCCCTGGCCGTACAGACCCGTCTGCAAAGCCGAAACAAGCTCGGGCACACCCTGTGTGAGCTGGTAAAAGTCAAGCGATGTGCTAATCGAAAACGCCGATGCCCAAGCCGAATACTCATAGGCGTGCACCTTGAGCATTTGCGCATTAATCTTAACCGAGTCACCCAGCCCATGAATCAGCTGACGATTTGAAGGACGGCAGGAGATAAAGACCCCTACCCCCATAGCGCGCAAGCCGCGAATCCTGTCAATGAGGTCTTCGGTATCGTGCTGATCGAGATTTGGCACATTATCAATCGCGACAAGGGAATGCGGCTTGTCTTTGAGCTCTTCGGTTACCACCTCGAGCTGCATAAACACCTCGCGCCCAATGGCTCGATCCGCCTCGATAATCCGCACGGGGCCTCGCGTCGGGTCGCTTTTTACCTCTTGGGTGTACTGCAGCAGCACCGAGGTTTTCCCAAAACCATCGGGCGCGTAGAGAACCACGATGCCGGCTTTTCGGCCCTTGGCGATAAGCTCATTCAGCAGACGCTCGCGTCGCACCATATAGCCTCCGCCCAGCGGCATCAGTTCGAGGTCGTCTATACTATCCAAATCGTTTACCATGCCCGCTCCTCTACTCGACCGTATGGACACCGTAACCGCAAGACCATACAAGCCGCACCATGAATAGAGCGGTTTTGTGTTTTAGGTTGTCTTTCGGTACGCAAGCGGCAAGTTTTAGTACAGCGAGGGCCGATTGTTATTAATCCCCCGACTAATCGGTCTTTGAGCAGGTAAATGTACTTGTCTGCTTGTCCCATCCCAGTGGCAGTGTAACGCATGCGAACATGGTTCACCCCTGTCATTCAACTCGCCTAGCACCCGCTACCGTCTGCGACCTTTTAGTGGCATTTTTGCATAGAATCTGGTATGGAATGAATCAAGCTGTTGGGCGTTCGCCATCCGTCAAACTTGCAGCAAGATTTTGGTCAAGCATGCGGTAAGGACAGCAAAAAGGCCCCCGCAAAGCGGAGGCCTTCGGCAAAGCTATGTCGAAGTGACGGGCTCGCGCTACTCGCAGAGCGAAAGGGCGGCCTCGTCGGCGACGACAACGCAGTTGGTGTGCAGCTGCAGGATTGAAGCCGGGCACTCGGGCGTAACCGGACCATAGCACATGTCATGCACGGCCTGGGCCTTGGCCTCGCCGTTGGCGACGACCAGGATCATGCGGGCATACATGATGGTCTGGGTACCCATGGTGTAGGCCTGACGGGGCACGTCGTCGATGCTGTCGAACAGACGGCTGTTGGCCTGAATGGTGCTCTCGGTGAGGTCGACGCAGTGCGTGCCCTTGGAGAAGTGGTCATCGGGCTCGTTGAAACCGATGTGGCCGTTGTTGCCAATGCCGAGCAGCTGCAGATCCGGGTAACCGGCGGCGGCGACGATCTTGTCGTACTCGGAGCAGGCAGCGGCGGCGTCGGGGTTGGAACCGTCGGGCACATGCGTGTTGTTCAGGTCGATGTTGATGTGATCGAAGAAGTTCTCACGCATGAAGTAGTGATAGCTCTGGGGATCGTCGTGCGAAAGGCCGCGATACTCGTCCAGGTTGTAGGTGCTGACCTCGGCAAAGTCAACGTCGCCCTTCTCGTACCAAGCAGCGAGCTGCTTGTAGGCACCGATCGGGGTGGAGCCGGTGGCAAGGCCCAGCACACAGTCGGGCTTGAGGATAACCTGCGCCGAGATAATATTGGCGGCCTTGCGGCTCATATCCTCGTAGTCTTTAGCTTTAATGATCTTCATTACGCGTCCTTTCTCGTACAAGAGAGGCAAGGCTCCCCTTACAAGCACTTGCCCGCGGCCCGCGTCGGCCGCAACCAACGTGTGCGGCCACCAGGGCGAGGTCGCGTAATGTATGTGTCTCGTGTCTAACCGCGTCGAGGCCCCTGCCCGTCCACGGTGACCCAAAGCCTTTTAGCTTCGGACAAATCCCATCTTGCCACGGAGGGCGTCCTCTTTCAAGGGCGCCCTCCGTAAACGTGTTTGAATTGTAGGCTAATGGCCACGTGCACTTGCTAGCGCTCGCGAGCAACGATGAGCTGGTCCATCTCTTCGACATGCACGCCAACGGAGCCCTTGATGCTCGAGAACTCAACGGAGTTGCATACCAAGATGGGAACCGTCACATCGTAGCCCTCGGCAGCAATTGCCTCGCGATCGAACTCAATGAGTACATCGCCCTTATGGACGATGTCACCCACTTGCGCATGTACGGTAAAGTGCTTGCCCTCGAGCTGAACAGTGTCCAAACCAACGTGGATGAGCACGTCCAAGCCATCGACCGTGTTAAGCGCAACGGCGTGTCCCGTGGGAAAAATAGCCTCGACCTTGGCATCAGCCGGCGCGATCACGCGCGTTCCGGTGGGCTGAATCGCCACGCCCTGGCCCAAAAGGCCGGTAGCAAACGTCTGGTCATTGACCTCGGACAGCGGAATAACGTCGCCCGAGATGGGAGCATCCAGCGTAAGGACTCGACCACGCATACCAAAAGACCTCAGGACTTTAGTGAACATGCTTCCCCTCGGACATACCAATCAATCAAAATAGCCTTAACAGTTTACCACTTGGCATCCGTTTTTGACCATTAGGGAAGTTCGCGCTTGACAACCTCGACGATGTCGTTGACAACGCGCTGGGTCAGCTCGTGCGTCTCGGCCTCGGCCATGACGCGAACCAGCGGTTCGGTGCCGCTCGGGCGCACCAGAATGCGGCCGCGACCGTCAAGTTCCTTCTCGGCAGCAGCGACGGCATCCCAGATGGGCTGGCAGTCGTCCAGGCCGGCCTTGTTGTCGGAGTGCACGTTGACAAGCACCTGCGGGTACTTCTTCATGATGCCAGCGAGGTCGGTAAGCGTGCGACCAGTGCGCTTGAGCACGGCCAGCAGCTGCAGGGCCGTCACCAGGCCGTCGCCGGTGGTGTTGTGCTCCAAGAAGATGATGTGGCCGGACTGCTCGCCGCCGATGACGGCGCCGTCCGCGAGCATGCGCTCAAGAACATAGCGGTCGCCCACGGCGGTCTGGACCATCTCGAAGCCCTGCTCCTTCATAGCGATGGAGAAGCCCAGGTTGCACATGACGGTCGAGACGATCTCGGAGTTGGCGAGTTTGCCGCGAGCAGCCAGGTCGGAGCCGCAGATGGCCAGGATGTAGTCGCCATCGATTTCGTTGCCCTCGCTGTCCACGAACAGCACGCGGTCGGCATCGCCATCGTGGGCCAGGCCAATGTCGGCGTGGGTACGCAGGACAAGCTCGCGCAGGGGCTCAAGATGGGTGGAGCCGCACTCGACGTTGATGTCGGTGCCGCAATAGTCGGTGTTGATGGCATGGACCGTGGCGCCCAGGCGCTGCAGCGCGGCGGGCGTGGTCTGGCAAGAGGCGCCGTGACCGCAGTCGACGGCAACAACCAGGCCGTCGAGCCTCAGGCCGTCGAGCGTATCGATGGCATGGTCGACGTATGCCTTGCGAGCGTCCTTCATCTTGATGATGTGGCCCACACCGGCGCCAGTCGGCAGCGTGTCGGCAGCCATGGCCTCCTCGGACATGACCCAGGCGCTGATCTCTTCCTCGACGGCGTCGGGAAGCTTCATGCCCTTGCGGCTAAAGAACTTGATGCCGTTGAACTCCGGCGGATTATGCGAAGCGGAGATGACGATGCCGCCGTCGAGCTCGTTCTGAACGGTGAGCAGTGCCACGGCCGGCGTAGGGATAACGCCGCAGCAGTGCGGACGGCCGCCCTCGGCCATGATACCGGCGGTCAGAGCACTCTCGAGCATGGTGCCCGAAAGACGCGTATCGCGGCCGATGCAGATATCCGGGCCAAGGAACTTGGTCGCCGCGCGGCCCAGGCGAAACGCGAGGTCGCACGAGAGGTCGGCATTGGCGACGCCACGGACGCCGTCGGTACCGAAGATGTTCTGGGGCATAGGATCGCTCCTTCCCTAGCAGGCGATATGCAACCGCCCACCCTAGTCGAAA
>USDE01000096.1 GCA_900553345.1 uncultured Collinsella sp. | reverse complement strand
GGGGGCCCGCCGCGACGGCGGCCCTGTACTCGGCGAGGAGGGCCTCCCTCGTCTCGTCGGCCGCCTCGACCTCGTTCCTCAGCGCCGCGAGCGCCCGGATGCCGCCGTCGTCGTCGGGGTGTATGCCGTCGAGCCACCTGAGGAAGCCGTACGTCCAGTACTTCCGGGGGTTTCCGGCCGGCGTCGTGCCGCCGTAGGCGTAGCCGCGGCGGGCCAGGAACGCCAGGAGCCGCTGCTTCGCCGCCGCGAGCCTGGCGGTCGCCGCGTCGTGGGCGGCGGCGAGGTCCCTGAGCCCCTCGATCTCGGGGGACGGCACCCATACCGGGGTGACGTCGTGCGACAGTATCGCCTTGGCCATCCTGGCCGCGTCGTTGCGGTCGTTCTTGGACGAGAGGTCGGCCGCCGACCTCGGGACCTTGGAGACGGCCGCGACGACGCAGTCGACGCCGAGGGCCGACAGCTCCCTCTGCGGGGCGAAGCCGAGGTAGCCGCTCTCGTAGGCGGCGAGCGACGGGCCAGGGAAGCCCGACATCCACTCCGCGACCTCGCCCCAGGGGTTGCCGCGGAACCTCCTCGTCACGGCCTCGCCCGTCTCCGCGTCGAGCGCGCAGACGGTGGTGGACCTGAGGTGTACGTCCATTCCGAAGGCGGTAGAATATCTAGGCACGGGAGCCTCCCAACCTCGTTGCGGCGCGGCTGCGCCTCTGGCACTTCAACAACATTGTCGCAGCCCCGATCCGCGGTCACGAGCGGGGGCTCCTGTCGTTTCCGTGCCCTCGGATTGGGTCATAGTGTCTGACTTTTGCTCAACCTATGGTGTCATCTCGCCCCAAAAGGGCCTCCCTCGCTCTGGCGGGTTTTCGCTGTCGGTACCAAAACATCGGTGTTGTCGAAGTAGTCATTGGGGACGTTCTTAAATGACTACATAGCATGAGAGTGGATAATCTCCCGGTTTGAGCCTGCATTCAAGCTCAGAGTGGGAGATTGTCCACTCTCATTTGTTATGTGTCCGAAAATCCACGCTCGTTTCTGCTCTTCCTACATCTGAAGGAAGAGTTCGTGGAGGCGGGTGTCTTCGTCGAGTTCGGGGTGGAAGGTTACGCCGAGCTGGTTGCCCTGACGGGCGGCGACAATACGACCGTCGACTTTCGCTAAGGCCTTGGCGTCGCCGTGGACCTTGACGATGCGGGGCGCGCGGATAAACGTCAGCGGCACTTCACCGTCGATGCCGGCTATTTGCCCCTTGGTTCGAAAGCTGCCGAGCTGCCTGCCGTAGGCATTGCGCTCGACAAGTACATCCATGGTTTCCAGACGCGGCGTGCCCTTATCGTCATGGGCGGCAAGGTCGTGAGCCAGTAGAATCAGGCCGGCGCAGGTGCCCAGGACGGGCATACCTTCAGCGATACGGGCACGAAGCTCCTCGAGCATGCCCAACTCATCAAGCAGCTTCCCTTGAACGGTAGACTCGCCGCCGGGAAGTACCAGACGGTCAAAGTCCTGCTTCAAATCAGCCGCCTGCCTCAGCTCAATACAGTGTGCGCCAAGCTCGAATAGTCTTGCCTCGTGCTCGGCAAAAGCGCCTTGGACCGCCAGCACGGCAACCGTTTGGTCTGCATAATCGCTCATGTGCGATCCTTTCTGCTGGACTAGCGCCCGCGCTCTTCCATGATAATCTCGATTTCGTCGGCGTTAATGCCCACCATGGCCTCGCCCAGGTCCTCCGAAAGCTCGGCGATGAGCCTGGCATCGGTGAAGTTTGCCACGGCCTTGACGATGGCAGCGGCGCGCTTGGCGGGGTCGCCGCTCTTAAAGATGCCCGAGCCGACAAAGACGCCCTCGGCACCCAGCTGCATCATCAGCGCGGCATCGGCCGGGGTCGCTACACCGCCGGCGGCAAAGTTCACGACGGGAAGCTTGCCCGTGGCATGGACCTCGCGTACCAGCTCGACCGGAACCTGCAGTTGCTTGGCTGCCTCAAAGAGCTCGTCGTCGCGCAGGGCAACAACGTCGCGGATCTGCTTTTGGATCTTGCGCATGTGACGCACGGCCTGAACGACGTCGCCCGTACCCGGCTCACCCTTGGTGCGAATCATAGTGGCGCCCTCGGCAACACGGCGCAACGCCTCGCCCAGATCGCGGGCGCCGCAGACAAACGGCACGTCAAACTGGGTCTTGTCGATGTGATAGACGTCATCGGCGGGGGAGAGAACCTCGGACTCGTCGATGTAATCGATCTCGATGGCCTGTAGGACCTGCGCCTCGACAATGTGACCGATGCGGCACTTGGCCATGACGGGGATGGAGACGGCCTCTTGGATGCCCTTGATCATCTTGGGGTCGCTCATGCGCGAGACGCCGCCTGCGGCGCGGATGTCGGCCGGGATGCGCTCGAGTGCCATGACGGCGCAGGCGCCTGCCTCCTCGGCGATGCGTGCCTGCTCGGGCGTGGTGACGTCCATGATGACGCCGCCCTTGAGCATCTGCGCGAGTTCGCGATTGAGTTTGACGCGATCGGCCTTGCTGGTCTGTTCTGCCATGGTTGCTCCCTTGGTTGGCATGTGCATTGCTTGACGGAACATCCTATCGGGGAGCTGGGTATGGCAAAATACTCAGTTTTCGAGATAATAATAATGTCAGCCTAATACCAGATTGAACAGCTCGATAAGGTCAGGTGGCAAACTCATGCTTGACTACAATTTGGAAAAACGCGGCGAAGCATCGCTTTATGAGTATGTTTACCAGCAAATTCGAGATGATATTGTTGCTGGACGTATTGTGGCGGGGGAGCATCTTCCGTCTAAGCGCGCCTTTGCCAGTCATCTGGGAATCAGTGTCATTACCATCGAGAATGCATATAGCCAGTTACTTGCCGAGGGCTATATTTGCTCAATGCCGCGTCGTGGCTACTACGCTTGCAAGCTTCCGGATGCACCGGTTTTGCCTTTGGCTTCGCAGGGCATCGACCGAGATACCGTCTCTGTGGGCCTCAGCGCGCATGATGTCAACGGACAGGTCGAGCTGTTCGATGCACTTTCTCCTTCCGCTTTGGAGGCGGCGCGGCTTTGGCAAAGCGCACTACGGGCGACGCTGGCATCCGAAGATGAGCGCGAAATTTTTTCGCCCGCACCGGCGCAGGGCACCGCTCGGCTGCGACGCGCAATTGCTCACCATCTGCGTGGGACAAGGGGCATGAATGTCGACCCCAACAACATTGTTATCGGTGCAGGCGCCCAGCTGCTCGATACCATGTTGGTTCAGTTGCTTGGCGCTGACAAGGTGTATGCCGTTGAGGACCCGGGCTATTTGCGTCTGACGCGTATCTATCAGGCTATGGGCTGCAAAGTTCGACATATCCCGTTGGATGACGAGGGCGTGGACTTGAGCACTCTGCAGAAAAGCGGGACCGATGTCCTTCACCTGATGCCGTCCCATCAGTATCCGACCGGCCTTGTGACGAGCATTGCGCGTCGCTATGCGCTTCTGAGCTGGGCCGCCGAGCGACCAGGTCGGTATCTCATCGAAGATGACTTTGATTGTGAGTTTCGCCTTGCCGGGAAGCCGATTCCCGCGCTCGCATCGATCGATGCCGCCCAGTCGGTTATCTACACCAACACGTTTTCGAAGAGCCTTTCATCGGCGTTGCGTTTGGCGTATATGGTGTTGCCCGATGAGCTAATGGAGCGGTTTAGGCGCAACCTTGGTTTCTACGCCTCGTCGGTGAGCTCTGTTGACCAGGTCGCTTTGGCTCGTTTGCTGGAATCGGGTGATTACGAGCGACATGTGAACCGCGTGCGCGTTCGTGCTCGTGAGGCGCGTGATGGCCTGATGGCGCTTGTGCGGAAGGTATTTCCGGCAGGAGAGGTCTCGATCGAGCATGCAGACGCGGGCCTTTACTGCACCGTAGTTGCGGAGCGCGGAGCGGGTGGAAGCTCTTTTGTGCGGGCCCTCACGCGCTCGAGTATCCCGTTCGTCGATGTCAGTGACTGCTTTTGGTGCGCTGATGGCGCATCTGTCCCTGAAAACTCAACTCAAATTCTTGTTCAGTATGACGATTTGAGTCCAAAAGTGCTTAATACCTTGGAATTGCAGCTAATGGGGGCACTCTGCAATCTAAGTGAGTAGACTTTTGGCACTTTGGCGACCAGGCAGTTTTGTAACAAGCTATCTACCTGCGGTTTTGAAAAGCAGGATGACCGGCCTGCTCGGGATGTTCAAAAAAGTCTACTCACTTGCCGCATAAAGCTTTTGCATGCGAAAAAAATGGGGTTTTCAACAGGGCTTCGTCCAGCTCTCGACAAGCTTTTGGCCAGTTGGGGAGGGCTGTTGAAAACTTGGCAGTCCGTTCGGCGCCATTTTTGGTGCGTTCGCGCCAATGCGTGACTAACTGGGTTGAAATTCGTGTTCTCCTGTGCCTATGAAGGATCTACTTTGTGACATATCGGCTTTTAGGTACTGGCGTTTGCCTCCTCAAGTCCGCGCTTTGTGTCCGCCGCTTCCACGACCGGAAGAAGACCGGCAGCGATATGATCTCGCCCGCAACCCGACGGCTGCGGTCGCACTCGGTTTTCCGTTGTATACATTGGTTCGGACGAGAAACAAACGGACTTGTCCAGCCAGCATTAGGCAGCGGCTGTTTCTTGGTGAGCTTCCCAGGGAATCCGTGCTGGAAACGGAGCATGGGTTTTTGATTACGTCTCCTCTACTGACGGCATTC
Source organism: uncultured Collinsella sp. (assembly GCA_900553345.1). Taxonomy (GTDB): domain Bacteria; phylum Actinomycetota; class Coriobacteriia; order Coriobacteriales; family Coriobacteriaceae; genus Collinsella. The sequence goes on along the minus strand of USDE01000096.1, from coordinate 1,355 downwards.
ATCATGTCGCGGCACCTGACGGATCTCCAGCTTCTTTTGGTATTGGCGGAGATGTGTGGCTTGTTTGCGGTGTGCGCTCTGCCGGCGGCACTTGAGGCGGAGCTTTCGCGTGCAATTGATTCGGGCGCGATTTCGACAACGTTCGGTTGGGTGCGCTGCCCGTCCGAGGACGGCACCGCCTCAAATTTATGGCGTCGAGACGCTTTGGTTTTAGGCAGAGACCTTGACCGTTTTTGTTCAGATGTTTACGGGATGCGTTACGGCAATAGATTTATGGCGGTATCGCAACTCGTTCCATTGGGTGCCGCGTCGCCTTTTGAGGTCGAGGCGTTTTTGTTGCTTGGACTGCCGCGAGCCCTGGGAGGCGAAGGGTTTTGCGGCATAGAGCTCAATGTCGAAGTGACGTTAAGCACAAGTGCTCGAGCGATTGTGGGAAAGTCCCGTGTATATATCGACCTACTTCTTTCTTCGCCGGACGGTAGGCGACAGGTGGCCATTGAATGTCAGGGAAAGGCCTCGCACGGACGCGCAGGGGATGGCTTGCGTGACGCTGACCGCATGACGGCCCTTCAGGCCATGGGCTACGATGTGCTTCTCCTTACACACAGACAGATATCGGATGAGGATAGATTCCGCGCGATCGTTAAGGCCGTATGCAGGATGCTCGATGCTGAATATCGTGATAAAAGCTCGGATGAGCAAAGGGCTGAGGCATTACTCCGGTCTGAACTATTCATTGACTGGACAAAATTGGGAGTAATCGACGGAAAGATGCCCGCTAGACACAAAATGGCTCGATCGTGGACGGCTGCGGTTCTAAGTGAGTAGACTTTTGGCACTTTGGCGACCAAGCCGTTTTGCAACAAGTCATTTACCTGCGGCTTTATAAAGCAATATGGATGGCGTGCTCGGCAAGTTCCAAAAAGTCTGCTCACTTAGTTTTTGACGAGAAGCCGATGCCGAAGGCGGTCCTATTTCAGGGCGTTAACAAGTTCATGAGGCACGAAAAAGGCCCGAACCAATACGGTCCGGGCCTCATCGAGCTTGAGGTTATGTCTCAGGCGGTTGGCTTAGCCAAAGTAGCGCTTGAGCAGGCCGGCGAAAGCCTTGCCGTGGCGGGCCTCGTCGCGAGCCATCTCGTGCACGGTGTCGTGGATGGCATCGAGGCCAGCGGCCTTGGCGCGCTTGGCAAGATCGGTCTTGCCGGCGGTGGCGCCGTTCTCGGCCTCAACACGCATCTCGAGGTTCTTCTTGGTGGAGTCGGTCACGACCTCACCCAGGAGCTCGGCGAATTTGGCGGCGTGCTCGGCCTCCTCGTGGGCAGCCTTCTCCCAGTACAGGCCGATCTCGGGGTA
>USDE01000095.1 GCA_900553345.1 uncultured Collinsella sp. | reverse complement strand
ATTTTCGCCTCAAAGACCTTTGTTTTCTCGCACCGTTCCCCTTCGGAGTTATCCAGATTTTTGGGATAGCCCAAAACGATGGTATCCACCTGATACTGTTCGATGATCTCTGCCAGACGGCGCATGCATTTTTTAAATTCCTGAGGATTTTCTCTTTTGATGATTTCCACGCCCTGTGCTGTCCAGCCCAAGGGATCGCTCACTGCCACGCCGATGGTCTTATCACCGAAGTCCAAACCTAATATACGCAAATTGATGCCTCTTTCTTATTCGTTTCTGTCCAGATAATCTTTTACCAGTTCTTCCAGCAGTTCATCACGTTCCAGTTTACGAATCATGGCTCTGGCGTTGAGATAGCTGGTGATATAAGTGGGGTCACCGGAAAGGATATAGCCCACAATCTGGTTGACAGGGTTGTAGCCCTTCTCCCGCAGTGCCGTGCTGACGGAAATCAGGATTCTTTTTGCTTCATTTTCGGGTTCCTTGCCCGTTCTGCCGAAATATTGTGTTTCATTGATGTTATTGCTCATGTGTATCACGCTCCGTTCCACAGCACATGCTTGCTGTCTCCAAACAAATTCTATTCTTCCATGATAATATAAACCAGAACGGATTGCAACCGTTCTTTCCTTACATAAATATTACAAAAAATGGGATTTATGCCTCCACTTCGCCAAAAGCCATTTCTTCCGCCACAGAGAGGATTTTCGTATCCGCAATGACGTTAGACAGGTCTTTTGTGCTTCTTGCGTGGACTTTCATATAGTTTGTGGTATGTCCCTCATAGACATCGTCACCAACGCACCGTTCAAAGAGAACAGGCATGACCTTGCCCACATGCTTCTGCAAAAAGGCGTCTGTCATGCGGTCGCTGACGGTAATCAGGTCGTGGCTGCGTGCCTGTTTCACAGCGTTTTGCAGCTGATCTTTTCTTGCCGCCGCGGGAGTGCCTTTCTTGGGGGAATAAGGGAATACATGGATTTTGGAAAAGCCGATTTCTTCCGCAAAAGCACGGCTTGCCTGATAATCCTCCTCTGTTTCCCCAGGGAAGCCCACGATGATGTCGGTCGAAAGCGCAATATCGGGCATACGGTTACGAATACGATCGACCAGGCCCAGATAATCCTCGCGCGTGTACCGACGATTCATCTCTTTAAGGATGCGCGTGGAACCCGACTGAACGGCCAAGTGAAGCTGCGGCATGACGGCAGGCGTCTCGGCCATAGCATCGATGGTCTCGGGCAGCAGATCTTTGGGATGCGAAGAGGTAAAGAAGATACGCTCGACACCCGTATCGCCCACAGCGCGCAGCAGATCGGCAAAACGCGGCTTGCCAAAGAGATCGCGACCGTAGGAGTTAACGTTTTGGCCCAGCAGCGTAATCTCGCGCACGCCCTGACGCACAAGCCCGGTAACCTCGTCGACAATCTCCTCGAAGGGACGACTCTTCTCACGACCACGGACGTACGGCACGATGCAGTACGTGCAGAAGTTGTTGCAGCCCGTCATGATAGGCACCCAGGCGTGATACTGCGTCTCGCGATGCCACGGCATACTCATGGCGTCGGTATCCTCATGCTCATTCGTACGGATATGGCGCTTGCCATCCAAAAACGCCTCGGCGATAAGCTCGGCCACGTGAGCAATGGAATGGGTGCCGAAAATGACGTTGACGTTATCGACGTTGGTGAGCAAGCCCTCGCCATCGCGCTGGGCGATGCAGCCGCCCACGGCGACCACACGCTTACCCGAAGGCGAAGGAGGCAGGCTCTTGCAGGAATTGCACTGACCATAGAGGCGAGTATCGGCAGCCTCGCGCACACAGCACGTCATGAACACGACAATATCGGCATGCTCGGGATCGAGCGCCATAAGACAGCCATACGAATCGAGCAAGCCACTCACGCGCTCGGAGTCGTGCTGGTTCATCTGGCAGCCGAATGTGCGGATAAAGTAGGTTTTACCGGCAAGAATATCGCGTACGGAACGCTGGTCCATGAGCTTACATCCTAACGATGGTATCGACGGGGCGCATAGGTGCTACAAGCGTGCAGATGGCTCGCTTACGCAACGGGCTTAACGTCATCCATGACGACGTTATCCATAGCAGCCCGATTAATCTGGTGAACGTAGATAGAGAGACGAATTGCCGTGCGCGACTCTCCGTTAATAAGAATGTCGGAAAACACCGGCGCGCAGGAGACATCAAAGCCGGTCGGAATCAGAAAGCCGCGCGCAATGGCAACGGCCTTAATGGCCTGGTTGACGGCACCGGCACCGACGCATTGAATGTTGACGGGGACGCCATCTTTGACCATGCCGGCAATGGCGCCGGCAACGGACGCGGGCGATGATTTGCTTGATACCTTCAGGCAATCCATGAAGAAACTCCTGCGTTTAAAAGTACGTTTTAACTGCAATAACTGTATCGTACCGAGCGGACTCGGTAAAGATTTTATTCCTCTTTGGCAAGATCGAACGTCACCGTGATGCGATCACGCGAAACGCGAATCTTAGGGTCGCCGCACAGATTGAGGTAATACCGGGCGGCGAGGTCGTTAAAGTCACGCTCGACCGCACGCGAAAACTGCGCCATATCATCCTTGGCGATACGAAGGCCTCGACGGTCCTTGGCAAGATCGATGGGAGCCGGAGCATGAGAGGTGGAGTCGCGCTCGCGCAGCAGACGCGCAGTCACGCCGCGAACGGGCTTAATCTGACCCGACAGAATTCGGTGGGCAGTGCGCTCGGACATCTCAAGGCCCAGACCGGAGCAGATCCGGATAAAGTCCTCGGCATCCGAGGCAAGGCCCAAGCGATCGATAACTGGAAGCTCGCACTCGTCATCGATAAAGAGCAGGCGCGACGTATCGAGACGACTCGAAGCCTGAGCGTACAGGGTCGCAGCGATCTCGGACGGAGAGCCCAGATACACATCGCAACTACGCAGCTCCTCAAGGGCAAACTCACAGGCCGCGCGAATGATGTTGTGGGGGCCGCGAGCACATACATAGCGGCCGTCTTCGTCTTTAACCGCCTGAGGCCAGCTCGACTGGTCGGCGCGCTCACCCAAGCGTTCGGTGGCAACGCGCACCTTAAACGCAGAACCCAAATCGACGCCCGATGTAACAACGCGTGCCTCATCCGTGTTCTGCTTGATAGAGAACAGCGCCATACCACGACCGTGAACACCCCAACGGTCCATTTTCATGCTCTCGAGCTTGGAGGTGACACGGGCATCGAAGATACGCTCCTGCATATCCTGCGGCACACCAGAACCGTTATCCAGGAAGAGGAGGGTGCGAACACCCTCCTCCTTGGTCGTGGCAAGATAGACCTTATCGGCTCCGGCATCGCGAGCATTACGCAGCATCTCGATGACAATGTCCTCTACATGCTGAATGTCATGCTTGGCCTGACGGCGCTCGGCCTCCGAAACTCGGAGGCGGACATACCCCTCGCCAAGGTTTTCCTCGACGCGAAGGTTGCCCTCCCCCGACATCGACGCGATAAATGAGATGAGCTCGTTCGCGTCGTTCATGTTATTTAGCGATATCGACGGCACGGCTCTCGCGAATCACGACAACGCGAACCTGACCGGGATACTCCATCTCTTCCTCGATCTGATGGGCGATATCGTGCGCAAGCACCGTGGACTGGGCATCGGAGATCTTGTCAGGCTGAACCATGACATGAACCTCGCGACCGGCCTGCATGGCATAGGTACGCTCGACGCCGTCGTGAGAGTTGGCAATCTCCTCGAGCTTCTCAAGACGCTTGATGTAGTTCTCGGCCGACTCGCGGCGGGCACCGGGACGAGAAGCAGAAACGGCATCGGCAGCCTGGACCAGAACGTCGAGCACCGTGTTGGGGTCGACATCGGCATGATGGGCTTCGATCGCGTGGACGATAACGGGCTTCTCGCCATAACGGCGGGCAAGCTCGGCGCCAATGACAGCATGCGGACCCTCAACATCATGGTCGATGGCCTTGCCCAGGTCGTGCAGAAGACCGGCGCGCTTGGCGGTCACAACATCCAGACCAAGCTCGGAGGCCATAACGCCGCACAGGTCGGAGACCTCAAGCGAGTGCTGCAGAACGTTCTGGCCAAACGAAGTGCGGTAGCAAAGAGCACCCAGGGTCTTGACGATCTCGGGATGCAGGTCGTGGATACCGGTATCGAAGGCGGCCTGCTCGCCGGCCTCGCGCACACGCTGCTGAACCAAATCGGCGGCCTTGTGATACATCTCCTCGATGCGGGCGGGGTGAATACGACCGTCGGCAATGAGGTTCTCGAGCGCCACGCGGGCGGTCTCACGACGGACTGGATCGAAGCTCGAGAGTACAACGGTCTCGGGAGTATCATCAATCACGAGGTTGACGCCGGACACCTGCTCGAAGGTGCGGATGTTGCGACCCTCGCGACCGATAATGCGACCCTTGAGGTCATCGGAGGGAATATGAACGGAAGTGACGGTGACCTCGGCGGTATGGTCGGCGGCGCAACGCTGAATCGCCAGGGAGAGAATCTCCTGGGCGGTCTTATGGCACTCGGCGCGGACCTGCTGCTCGGACTCGCGGATGATGGTGGCCGCCTCGTGGGTAACCTCGCCGCGGACCTTGTCGAGCAGCTCCTTGTGAGCATCCTCGCGCGTAAGGTCGGCAATACGCTCGAGCTCGGAGGTCTGCTTGGCGCAGAGCTCCTCAAGCTCGCGAGAGCGCTTCTCGACCTGACCGGCCTGGCTGGACAGCTGGTGCTCGCGTTTATCGAGCGCATCGTTGCGACGATCGAGCGATTCCTCGCGCTGCATCACGCGGTTTTCGAGCGTGCGAATCTCGCTCTTACGCTGCTTGTCCTCGGCCTCGGCGGCCTGCTTGTTCTTGATGATCTCTTCCTTGGCCTCGAGCAGAGCCTCTTTTTTGAGGGTCTCGGCCTGACGCTTTGCATCACCGATCAGGGACTCTGCCTGCGCGTGTGCCGACTGAATCTTTTCGTCGGCCTCGTGAAGACTACCCTGCTTGGCGGTGCGCATGTAGGCAATGGCGGCGATGGCACCCAAAACGAGGCCAACGAGCGCTGCAATGATAGGCATGCTCACTCCTTTTTATGGATTCGTTACACAGCAAAGCGAACCGTCCTTACGAACGGCTCGCGACATTTGAGTAATATGGGCGCAGCTTATGCGGGTCGGATACAGATAAACATATAAACAAACTCATCACAGATGAGCACATATCACAGAGCAAATGACAGTAAATATCCTACGTTGAACCGCAACAACTGTCAAATAAACGCACCCGGCACGGCGCCAATCGAGCGGAGAACGGCAGGGGCGTAACGGGCGAACGCTTATACGGCGCATTCCTCGCTTAAGGCATCGAGGCGCGCCTTAACGGCATCGGCGGCGATGTGATACGAGAAGCCTTTACCCATCAAAAATCTGACGAGCTTTTCGAATGCACGGACCTCGGGGACGCGACGTTTAGCGAGCAAGGCCGAAGCGCGGGCCAAGTCGTCATCCACGGCAAAATATGCCTCGGGATACCCGGGGATATCGTCAAACACGACATGACGACGCTTGAGCTCAACCTCGATCTTGCGCTGTCCCCAGCCGCGACGTTTGCGCTCTTCGATAAAGTACGAGCAAAAACGGTTCTCGTCCAAAAACCGATACTCGGTCGCTCGAGCAACCGCAAAATCGATCGCGGGCTGTCGAAAGCCATAGCGCGCCAACTTATCGCGCACCTCGCCCGTGGCATGATCGCGGCGCGAAAGCATCTCGGTCACCATGGTGAGTGCACATTTGCGTTCAATAAGCTGCACCGCCTCGCGAAAGTCATCCCAATCACAGGGAAGATCGGGGCGGTTCTTAACGTACAGGCGCGCCACGCGCACGGGAATCCAAATGGAACGTTCGAAACCGCCCTCGAGATCGCAATCGATATGCGCGCAGGGCTTTTTAGACGCATAATCACTCGAGAACGAAGAGGCCGCCTTCTTATCAGGAAAGACGACCGTAGCCTCGGTCACCGTATACGACATGTCGGCATCCACTACTCGTCGTCATCGTCGAGCATTGCGG
>USDE01000094.1 GCA_900553345.1 uncultured Collinsella sp. | reverse complement strand
CGCAGAGCGCCGGACTGACCGGAGATGCCGCCGCCATCGCACAGAGCGATAACGTCGAACTGACCGGCGGTGTCGGTCACCTTGAAGGGAGCAAGGGCGTTCTCAACGAGCTGATGACGGCCGAAATACTGCTCGGCGTCACGCTTGTTGATGGTCACCTTGCCGGTGCCGGGGACGAGACGGACGCGGGCGACGGCGTTCTTACGACGGCCGGTACCCTGGTAGACAACGGTGTTCTCAGCCATCTTTAAGCCTCCAGCTCAATCTTCGTGGGGTTCTGGGCAGCATGCGGATGCTCGGCGCCAGCGTAGACCTTAAGCTTGGTCATCTGGGCACGGCCGAGGGTGGTCTTGGGCAGCATACCGCGAACGGCGCGCTCGATGACCTTCTCCGGGTGCTTCTCCATAGCCTGGCGGAAGCTCTCAGCCTTGAGGCCGCCGTTGTAGCCGCTGTGGCGATAATAGGTCTTCGTGTCGGCCTTGTTACCGGTAAGCTGGACCTTATCGGCGTTGATGACGACAACGAAGTCGCCGCAGTCGCTGTTGGGCGTGAACTGGGGCTTGTTCTTACCGCGCAGGATCATTGCGATCTGGGTGGCAAGACGGCCCAGGACAGCACCATCGGCGTCGACGAGAACCCAGTTGCGCTGGACCTCGCCCTGCTTGGCGTAGTGAGTCGATTTCGAAATCACTTAGACTCCTCCATGTACAGTACGTGTTGTTACAGAGATTCACGGGGCTCTGCAAGTAACCCGTCCATATTACCCCGCTCGCCGTACGAGTCAACAGGTATTTTGGCTCCGACCAGAGTTTCTGCACATGTCATCCATGGGTCATGACGTCGCGACGCTAGCGCTCGACAAACGCCTCGATATCTCCCAGCAAGCGCTTTGCCTCCTGGCGGCCCTGAATATACAGATCGAGCAGCTTTGCCGAATCGTGCTCAACATGGCCGACCTCGACCGGCTTTTGCGGAGCAACGACCAGCGCGCGGCCCTCGCGTTCATACTTCCACAGATGCATGCGCTGGATGTTATAGCGGTCGTGGCGCGTCTCGATGGCCTCGAGCAGGTAGGGGTAGTCGGCATAGCGAGCGCGTGCGGCTGGCATAAACTCGTAGGGCTTCTTTTCGTACGAGCGGTCCTGGGTGACGATGACGACCGCGCGGTCGAAGCCAGCCTCCTCGAGCACATGCTCGATAGGAACCGAATCCGCCACGCCGCCATCGACGTATTTGTGCCCGTCGATCTCGACCGGCGGCGTCACCAGCGGCAACGAAGTCGAAGCGCGCACGGCATCGAGATCGAGCACAGCGCTTTTGACCGGGAGGTACGTGGCGGTTCCAAAGAGCATGTCCGTCGCGACGGCGTACATTTCAATGGGGCTCGCGTCGAACGTCTCGTTGTCAAAGGGATCCAGGCGGTCTTGGACGTCGTTGAAGATGAAGTCGTAACCCACAATGGAACCCGTGGACGCAAACGATGCAGCGCCCATGAAGCGGCTGTCGTTGCAGAAAGCCAGGTTGATGCGGTTGGCACGGCCGATCTGGTGCGACTTATAGTTCACGCCGTTGAGGGCGCCGGCCGATACACCGTAGACAGCCGGAATCTCAACGCCAGCCTCCATGAGAACGTCGAGCACGCCCGCGGTAAACTGCCCGCGGAAGCTGCCGCCCTCCAGGACGAGCGCGACCTTGCCGGCGTTCTTTGCCTTATCTTCTGCAGTCATATTGACCTCCTGCGATTGCGTTTTGGCCTTCTTCTACCCAGTTTTGGGATGGCGAGCGCATGGGTTTTGGAGCAGAGTTCGATTCTCCGCGGTGCGGGGGATCCGTTGATGCTGGGCGAGGCCAGCTGAAATTCGATAAACATCGCATCTGTTTTGAGCTGGGGCTTTGCGCGGAGAATCTGCGTATTTGCTTCGCAAATCCGCGCCGGCTTCGGCCGCCTGTCGGCGTCCTCGCCCGCTCGCTACAAACGCTTCGCGTTTGCTTAACGCTCGCGCCCTGCACAGAGTTCGATTCTCCGCGGTGCGGACCAGAAATAAAAAGGCAGGTAGATATGAGTATCTACCTGCCTGTTACTTATGGTGGAGGCGCGGAGAATCGAACTCCGGTCCACGAAAGCCCCCTGATTGGCATCTCCAAGCTCAGTCGCTGGTTTAGTCTCGGACGCTTTGCGCGCAGCGACACGCTCGCGGCATCCCAACCGGTTCGGTCTTAGCCCGCGCCATACCGATTACGTGCGCGGGAGCATTCCCCTAAAATGACGTCGCGCCGGTGTCGGGGAAATCACCGGGTTGACGCGCCACTATAAACTAAGCAGCGAGAGCCATAGGCTCAAAAGAAGAGTTGTTGTCAATTCAATTTGACGGTACCCCTGTTTAACGAGGCGAGGAGACCTCGGCTTGCTTCCTCTCTCAGAGCTATCGTGTCGAAACCAGTCGCCCCCGAATGTCGGGAAAGTCTGGATGGCATCGGGCACGAGTACCCAACACCCGTCGACTTTTCAAGGAACACGCGGGGTGAACCCCGCTCGTGGATAGCTATCTTACCACGTTCTAAAGGCAGGCAGCTGTTCTATGCACGAGCTGTGAAGACCCCAATGTGCGCCGCACTTCGCACTTTTGCTACCGATCGCGTCACGTATATTTTCGCCAAGCAAAATTGACCCGTCGAAAGGACCGTTATGGATACCAAACAGTATCTCGTCAATGCCCTCGCAGGCCTGGGCTCAACCATTACCGAAGCTATGGACGTCATCGAGGGCTTTGTCCCCTGCGGACATCCCGCCCTCACGGTATCGAACGCACTCGTCGCGCTGGACGCTGACGATGATGCAGCTCTCGCCCAGCAGCTTGAGACCGTCGAGGGCTTTATCGACCACGTGAGTGAGAACCGCGGCGTCGAGGTCGAGCTCACGGGTCCCAAAGCCGATCTGTTCGCAGCAATCCGCGAGGTAGGCGCCCTTATGCAGACCGCAGGCGTCAAGAACACCCAGGTCAACGAGTGGGTCTACCGCAGTCTGGCAGCACTCGACTGCTCCGACGAAAAGGCAGCCGAGCAGCTCGCAGAAAGTCCCGCCATTAAGGCCGAGCTTTTGTAAATAGTAAACGCGGGTCCCTTGGCGCATCGTCGTCCAAGAGGCCCGCAAACAGTTCGCGTCAACCGATAGCCGCGCCGCCGCGTTCGGCCAAGGCCAGAATCGGCATCATTTGACGCGGGGTCTTTGCTGCAAGATCGGCATGCTCGAGCAGTTTGCGATTGTTGGTCACCAAGTAATCGACCTGTGCGCGCCTGCACGCAGCGAGCACCAAGTTGTCCTCGTAATCGCGATGGAGCGCTAAGTATTTGTCGGCCAGCCAAAGGTCCGACGCATCTGCACCCACGGCCGTGGCGTTTTCGGTCATGTTCCGAACAAACGCCAACGCCGCATCGCCAATTGCACGGGCAGAAGCCTCGTCGAGCGCTCCCCCGCTGGCAAGAACGCTACGCTTCAGCTCGTGTTGGACAACGTATAGCACGTCCTTGGCGATATGCACCGGAAAGAACAGCAACGCCCCCGTCTCCGCCGCCTGCCCAATAAACGCACGCGCGGCAAGCGACTCGGCATGGTCGACGCAAAACGAATCGACCCATACGTTGGCGTCCACCATAATCTTGAGAGGCGCCCCACTCACTGGATCATCCCCTTTTGGCGATAATGCTCATCCATGGCGTCGGAATAGATTACGTCCCAATCGCGATCGTCGGATACGGGCGACGTAGCGATGCCCAGGTCCGCGTAAAGCTGATCCGCCGCCGCCCATGATGCGGCGAACGGAGTATCGGGCGCGACGGCCTGCTGCCGGTCGTCGACGGCCGCAAGCACTTCCTCGCACTGCCCGCCACCCTGCGCGACCTTGGCCACCACCTTTTTGATGAGCTCGGGCAGCGACCCGCCCGAAAGCCGCAGCGCCTCCTCGGCACGGTTCTTGACCTGGCGATCCACGCGAACGTTCACCTGCGCCATGCCGCTAACAGCACCCATCTCAACCTCACCTTCGACTTTTGCTATCTAAGCTAGCACAACTATATATTTCTGCTAGCACATGGTCAAACGCAAAAGGCCTGCATTCTGGCGGCTGCAACACCGCCCAAATGCAGGCCAAAAACTTAAGTAAAAGCGCTAGCGCAGGTAAGCCTTTGCGTTGCCCAGGCTGTAGGCGATCGTTGAGCCGTTGTGCAGCAGCGACGACGCCTGCGGAGTAATCATGCCGGTAATACCCAATGCCAACAGCGCCGAGTTGGTGAGCATCACCTTGGAATACGAACTCGTCAGACGGTCGATAAGCCCCTGACTCATGCGGCGCAGGCGCACGATCGCGGCGAGATCTGTATCGGTCAGGATGATATCGGCGACCTCCTTGGCGATGTCGCTTCCACCGCCCATTGCCAGCCCCACGTCGGCCAAACCGAGTGCCGGCGAATCGTTGACGCCGTCGCCCACCATGGCAACGTGGCGCCCCTCGCCCTTAATGCGCTCAACATACGCGTACTTGTCCTCGGGCAGCAGCTCGGCCTTAAACTCGTCGACACCCGCCTCGCGAGCAATGCGCTCGGCCGTGCGCTCCGAGTCGCCCGTGAGCATGACCACGTGCTTAACGCCCAACGCGTGCAAGTCGGCGATAGCCTCGCGAACCCCGGGCTTAAGCGGGTCCTCGATACCGAGCACGCCCACAACGGTGCCATCGACCGCCAGGTACAGCGGCGACAGCCCCTGCATCTGGGACTCGATTTGCTCCTTAATGTCGGACTCGAGCTGCGCGCTCTCATCCTCAAATACAAAGTGCGCGGAACCGATGATGGCGCGACGCCCTTCAATGGACGAAGCGATGCCGTGCGCCACGATGTCGCAGCGCAGGATGCCCCCGAAAATATGCTCCTCCAAGCAAGCGGAAAGGCGCAGGATCTCGTCCTCGCTCCAACCATCGGTGGTGAGCACGCAGGCAAGACGCGGCTGCGCCTCGGTAAGCGTGCCGGTCTTATCAAACACAATGGTGTCGGCCTTGGCAAACGACTCAAAGTACTTGGCGCCCTTGACCATAACACCCATCTTGGCAGCATCGCTCATGGCAGTCATGACGGCGACGGAACCCGTGAGCTTGAGTGCGCACGAGTAGTCGACCATCAGTGCCGCCGAGGTCTTGATGAGGCTGCGGGTGGTAAGCGCAACCAGGCCCGCGAGCAGGAAGTTCCACGGGACGATCTTGTTGGCGAGGTCTTCCATGTGCGACTGGCCCTCGGACTTGAGCGAATCGGCCGTCTGCACGAGCGAGACGATCGAGCGGAGCTTGGTCTGCGCCGTGTTGGCGCGCACGCGCACCAAGATGCTGCCGTCTTCCACGACGGTACCGGCGAACACATCGTCGCCCACGCTGCGCTCGACGGCCAGCGGCTCGCCGGTCAGGGTCGCCTGGTTGACCATAGCGCTCCCCTGCTCGACAACACCGTCGATGCAAATGGACATGCCAGTGCGCACGGCGACCAAATCGCCGGGCTCGAGCTCGGTCGCGGCAACGCTTACCTCGGTGTCGCCGACAACCTTTTGCGCCTTGTCGGGCACATCGAGCAGCGAGTTGATGAGCTCGTTTTCGCTCATGGCGCGAGTGTAGTCCTCGAGCAGCTCGCCCACGTTGAGCAAGAACATTGTCTGGCCCGCGGTGTCGACATCACGCTTGACGAACGAAATGCCGATGGCCGAAGCGTCGAGCACAGGAACGGTCAGGCGCGGCTGTGCCAGCTCATGAAGGGCAGCGCGCAAAAATGCCATGTAACCGGCCACGACAAACACCGCACGCAGAGGCGTCGGCAAGAACCAACGGCGCGCGTAGTGGGCGCCGATAAGTGTGACAAGATCCATGACGAGCTTGTGCTTGCGCGGCTCGAGTTGCATCACGTAGCCCGACTTGGCATCGGCGATAGCTTGAGCATCGAGCGCGCCCAAAGCATCGAGCACGCTCGCGCGGCGCGGCTCGTCGTACTCCAGCGCCATCTGGCCAATGCGGCCATACACGCGCACCTTGCGCACGCCATCGATGTCGCCGCCAAGCTTTAGAAGCGCATCGAGATCGCTCTCTGGCACAG
>USDE01000093.1 GCA_900553345.1 uncultured Collinsella sp. | reverse complement strand
GTCGCTCGCGTACCCAAGTGCGCTTCGCTCCTCTTTCGCGCCAACCTGGGGCACCTCGTAAAGCCGTCTCCGTGCTTCACCGCCAAAGACTGTCCCAAATAACGAGCTTTTGGGGACGTTCTTAAACGACTAGTCATGTAAGAACGTCCCCAATGACTATGAAAGGTATCCATGGAAACGATCATCAACGTCGACGATGTCTCGTTCTCCTATGGCACGCAAACCGAGCAGGCGCTCAGCCACGTTTCGCTCAGCGTGAACAAGGGAGATTTCATCGGCATCATCGGGCCCTCGGGCGCCGGTAAGTCCACACTTGCCGCCTGTCTGTCGGGCGCTGTGCCTCACCACTACACCGGCGCCTTTTATGGCTCCGTGTTAGTTGACGGCCACGACACCTGCGAGGTCTCGCTCACCGACATATCGCAGATCGTCGGCAGCGTGTTGCAGGACATCGATACCCAGATGGTCGCTTCGGTCGTTGAGGACGAAATGCTCTTTGGTCTCGAGAACTTTGGCGTTCCGCATGACCAGATCGAGCAGCGCTTGTGCGAGACGCTTAAGACCGTCGGCATTAGCGACCTGCGCGACCGCGAGATCGCCACCCTCTCGGGCGGCCAAAAGCAAAAGGTAGCTATCGCCGCCATCCTCGCCATGCGTCCGCGCGTCTTAGTGCTCGATGAGCCAACCGCAGCACTCGACCCCGCCAGTTCCACCTTGGTCTTCGAGACGCTGCGCGAGGCAAACCGCGCGCTCGGCATCACCATCGTCGTCGTTGAGCAAAAGGTCGCTCTGCTTTCGGAGTACTGCAACCGTGTGCTGGTGCTCGATCACGGCCAGATCGCGCTGCAAGGTGAGCCGCACGAGGTCTTCGCACGCACCGACGAGCTTCGCACCATCGGCGTCGATTGTCCGCGCGTCACGCGCATCTTCAACAGTCTCGAGGCCGATGGCTTGGTAAGCGGCACGCCCTGTCTGGATGTCGACGAGGCAGAACGCCTGATCACGGAAATCGTCGACCCCGACCGTGCGACAAGCGATACCCAGGCGCCCGCAGGCTCCCCGCACGCGCCGTCGCTGCGCCCGCATGCGAAAGACGCCGAGCCCGTGCTCGCCTTCGATCACGTTGAGTTTGCCTATCCCAATGGCGGCGCCGCCGTCCACGCCCTCAACCTGACCCTCTATCCCGGCGAGCTCGTGGGCATCGTCGGCCAAAACGGCGCCGGCAAGACCACGCTCACCAAGCTGCTCACAGGCTTGCTCAAGCCCGCCTCGGGCAGCGTACGCGTCACGGGACTGGATACCGCAGCCGTTCCCACGAGTCGCATCGCACGCGAAGTGGCAACGCTTTTCCAGAACCCCGACCGCCAGATATGCAAGGACACCGTGCTCGACGAGGTCGCCTTTGGCCTGGAGCTTGCCGGCATCGACCGTGCCGAGGCGTTGCGTCGCGCCCAGCTCGTCATCGACCGCTTTGGCTTGCCGGCCGACGAGGCACCGTTCTCGTTGTCGCGCGGCCAGCGCCAGATGGTGGCGCTTGCCTCCGTCGTGGTCGTAGAGCCCAAAATCGTGGTACTCGACGAGCCCACGAGCGGCCTTGACTACCGCGAGTGCATGACCGTGATGGAAACGGTGCGTACCATGGCAGAGCGCGGTTGCGCCGTCATCATGGTCTGTCACGACATGGAAGTCGTTTCCGACTTTGCCGAGCGCATCGTGGTGATGGCCAACGGTCGCATCCTCGACCGCGGCCGCACGCACGAACTGTTCTCGAACATCGAACTCATGCAGCAAGCCTACGTTGAGCCACCTCAGGTCATAGAGCTTTCTCGTCGCCTAGCATCCTCCGTCTCTCCCGCCTTTGCACAGGTGAGCGAGGTCACCGATATCGTTCGGATTACCGAGGAGATGATCCGCCGTGGTTAACGTCATCGACTACATGCCGGGCGACACGCTGTTGCATCGCCTGAACCCGGTCGTCAAACTGGGCCTCGCCGCCGCTATCATCATCGGCATCTTCTTGTCCGACACCTATGTGGCATTGTTGGGCTTTTTGGCGCTCACGCTCGCGCTGGGAGCCTACGCCGGCGTCGTCGACCGTCTGCTCACGCTGCTCAAGCTGCTGGCTCCACTCGCGCTCATCATGCTGGTGCTGCAGCTGGCTTTTATGCGCGATGGCAATGTGGTGTGGAGCTTTGTCACCGATGAAGGCCTCATCACCGGCTCCAAGGCCTGCCTGCGCCTGCTGGGTGTGGCACTTCCGCTTATTCTGATGCTCATGGTGACCAAGCTCAACGACCTTGCCAACGCCTGCGTGGAGGTGTTGCACGTGCCGTATCGCTACGCCTTCACCTTTACCACGGCACTGCGCTTTGTGCCGGTGTTTGGCCAGGAGATGAACGCCATTATGGAGGCACAGACCGCACGCGGCGTCGAGTACGACACCAAGAACCCCATCAAGAAGCTTAAGCTCATGCTGCCGCTGTGCGTGCCGCTACTGATCTCGAGCGTGGGTAAAACCGATGCCACGGCCTTGGCGGCCGAGCAGCGCGGCTTCTACCTGCGCACGCGCGCGAGCTCGTACAAGCGCTACCCCATCAAGGGCCAGGACATTGCCATGCTTATTGTTAGCATTGCCCTCATTGTCCTCGGCTTCCTCTTCTAATCCATCGCCATCGGCAACCGACAAATGCAAAAGGCCCCGACTCGCATCAACCGAGCCGAGGCCTTACTGTTTTCCCAGATAAAACCTACTAAAATTAACCTGTCCCTTTTTGGCAGGTCGAGGGCTACAGGCGGTAGGGGGCTCCGCTGCGGATAATAGACTCGCGTACCAGGACGTCCATAGCGTCGAGAGTGATCTCGGGCATCTCTCGATACTTTTGCAGCACTGAGAGCTCTGTACAGGCCAGGATGACGCGATCGCAGCCGCTGCGGGCGAACTCCCACATCACTCGGTCAAACTTGTCCATATCGGGCTCGCGTCCGGCCTTCACGTCATCATAAATCAGCGACATTACATCGGCCTGGCGCTTCTCGCTGGGATAGACGACCTCGACGCCCGCGGCCTCGCACTCGCACCCATAGACGCCTGCACCCACGGTGCCGTCTGTGCCCATGACGCCGATCTTGCGCACCGGCTCGGACGGCATGCTCAGGTTGGGATCGAACTCGCACTCCCCCATCACCGCGCCCGCCAGGGCATAGCGCACCGACTCACGCGGCATGTGGATAATCGGCACCTTGGTAAACGACTGAATCTGATCGTAGAAGTAGTGCGACGTGTTGCAGGGAATGGCAATGTGCGCGCAGCCCAGCGTCTCGAGCGCCTGAGCGCACTCCTTCATGGTCGCCAGCAGTTCGGCATGCTCGCCGGTCTTGATGGCCAGCGTACGGTCGGGCATGGTCGACTTGGAGAGCACCACCATGTCGATATGCTCCTGATCGCAGGCAGCGGCCGTATGACGCACGACCTGGTCGTAGTAATACGACGTGGCCTCGGCGCCCATGCCGCCGATAACTCCCAGCTTTTCCATCGCCGCCTCCTTGGTGACGCCCATGCAATTGCTCGTATCATGCCCGCGCCCGCCCGATGCAAACCGGGCGGGCGCCGCGCTCATCTACTTGTAATACGTCTTGAACAGCTTAAAGTGACGCAGCTTGGTGTGCCACATGCGCAACCAGCGGTTAAAGACAAAATCACCCTTCATAAACGAAGGATCGGCAGCCTTGCCCTCCTTGGCCAGACGATGCGCCTTCGCACGCAGCTCGGGGTCCTTGACATACTTGTCAACGACGCCCATGGGAACGACCATCCACAGCGCCTCGTCCTGCGCCGTCACAAATTCAGGCTCAAACGGGCGGTTGTACACGTACTCATCCACCACGTACTTGGCAACGTTAAAGCCGCTGTTGGTGACGTAGTAGTTACTGCGGCCCTGACGCGTGTTGAAGTCGAAGAACTTAAACGAACCATCGCGCTGGTCGTACTTGACGTCGAAGTTGGAGAAGCCCGTAAACTTAAGGTCCTCAAGCAACTTGCGCACGCCACCCATGAGCTCGTCGTTGGGCTCGGTGATGATGCAGGCATGGTTGCCGACACCATGGGGCTGATGCTCCTCGAGCAGCACGTGACCCAGGCACATCATGCGAACCTTGCCGTTGCGGTCGGAATAACTGGTAAGCACGCGCATGTACTCGTCGTTGCCGGGCACGCGATCCTGCAAGATGAGGTCATCGGTGTAGCCACTGGCGTACACATCGCGAATGACCTGCTCCAGCTCGGCGCGATCGGCAATCTCGTAGGCCTTCTTCTGGCCCTCGAACTCGTGCTCCCACCACATGATGCCGTCAGAGGGCTTCAGAATCATCGGGAAAGGGAAGTCGATCTGGTCGAGCACCTCTGCGGAAGCCTCGCCCTGGGCGTTGAGCATCGCCATGGTAAAGGTAAACGTGTGCGGATAGGGCACACCGTGCTTCTCGCACAGCTCGTAGAAGATCTCCTTCTTCTGGCACTGCTCGAGCATGCTGTAGGGCGCATAGGGCGCGATGACGTTGGAGGCAAGCTGGCCGGCATCCTGAGCCTGTGCGGCAAGCGCGACGTAGTTATCACCGCAGCCCATGAGGATAATCTTCTTATCGGGATTGGCCTGTGCAATGCCGTTGACGGTCTCGATCATGACCGGCATAGTGTCGATATCCACATTGGGCGTATAGTCGATAATCTGGCTGCGGTATGCAGGACCCGTCTGATACTTGCCAAAGACCAGGCTCTTGACCTGATACTCCTCGTAGAAGGCGCGCGCCACCGAATAGGCGTTGATATCGCCGCCGAGCAGCACGGGTATAAACTCGCGCTCTGTAAACTGCAATGCCATGGAAACTTCCTATCATCAACTGCCCGTACGATGGGCGGTCTTTATGCAACTGGTTTATTCTAGCGTGCCAAACCGCCGCTTCCCAAAGTTCCACCATATCTATGGCAAGCAGGCGCTTATGATCGAGCCCGCCGGGTTCCGTAACGTTAAAGTTGAACTCTATGGTTTCTTAACAATTCACTATAACTGCAGGTCAAGGCCAAAACCTCAAGTTCAACTTGACCCTTTAGAACCTTTAAGGTTCAAGTTGAGGTCGAAAGCAGTAGTAGAATACCTTTCGAACTATAACCTACGATTGATTGCAGAGGGACTGGATGCAGCATTCGAACCATCGCACCGCAGCGCTCATCGCGTCGAAGCCGGCTCGTATCATCACGAGCGCCGCGCTTGCCGTTACACTGACGGCCGCGCCGATGCTCTCCCCCGTCGCAGCCTATGCCGCCTCGCAGGCAACGCAGGATCAGCTTTCCGCTGCCCAGCAGAAAATCGAAACCGCCACGAGTGCCTACAACGAAGCCCGCACCAAGCTCGAGGATCTGCAGAAGCAAATCGACACTAACGAGGCAAGCATCGAGAAGATCGAAGCCGAACTTCCCGATCAACAGGCCAAGGCGAGCTCCGCCATGCGCGATCTGTATAAGTACCAGAAGGGCACCAACCCCATCGTGAGCTTCCTGGTCAACGCGCAGAGCCTGGGCGAGTTCATCACCACCTGCAAGTACACCAACCAGATCACGAGCTCGAGCGTCGACGAGATCGAAGAGCTCAACAAGATGCAGACCGAGCTCGAGCAGAACAAGACCGAGCTCGAGCAGGCGAAGTCCCAACTCGAGACCGAGCAGAAAACCGCCGAGGACGCACTGGCACAGGCCCAGCAGCTTCGCAGCGAAGCCCAGGCAAAGGCCGAGCAGGAGAATGCCACCGAGCTGGCCAAGCTCGAGGCCGACAAGGCCGCTGCCGCCGAGAAGCTCTCGGGCGAGGGCGTGAAGCACTACGATCTCGGCACCATCAGAACGCGCACGAGCGCGAGCGCCGACAAGACGATGATCTTCCATCCGAACACCGACCTCGCCATCGCGAACTGCATCGCAAACTACCTCGTGTCGGAGAAGAAGTACGACGAGGCCTTCGTGAACGACCACCTGCAGTTCAAGCAGGGCACCGAGAACATCGGCAACGCCACCGACGACGGCTACGACAAGAGCGACATCGGCCAGGCCGTCGACAATGTGGAGCCCATCACTTTCGA
>USDE01000092.1 GCA_900553345.1 uncultured Collinsella sp. | reverse complement strand
CGTTCTGCATCGCCGTCGCCGGTGGGCTGTACCCGATTCTGGCTCCGTGGATCGGCGCAGTCGGTGCGTTCGTGACCGGCTCGGGCACGTCCTCGGGCATGCTGTTTGGTCCCATTCAGAGCCAGGCCGCCACTGCGCTGGGTGTGAGCGACTACTGGATGGTCGCATTGAACGCCCTGGGCGTCGCCGCTGGTAAGATGATCTCGCCGCAGACCCTCGCCATTGGTCTTGCCGCCGTGCACGTGCGCGGTAAGGATGCCGAACTCCTGGGCGCGGTGCTGCCCTACGCTGCCGGCATGCTGGTCCTGATGAGCGCCATAGCCATGCTCGGCCAAGGCCTGCCGCTGTAGTCGGCACTCAGGGACGTTCCTTATGTGCCGGCACTTTGGGAACGTCCCTAAGTGCCGGCATCCGGGGACACTCCTTGGATGTTGCCTGTTCAAGAGTGTCCCCAATGACTAGTCGTTTAAAAGCGTCCCCAATGACTAGGCCGCTTGCCTGCGATTTTTGACCGTTGGGCGGGCTTGCCGCCCTTGCCGCAAAAACGTTTTTGCATATCGGGTACAACGGGCTTTACGTGAGTAAAGTGCGCGTCGCGTCAACGTGTCGCGTTTTTAAAGGAGGCCCCATGCCTGGTGTTACCCCTGCAGAAGTTCTGTCCAACTTTGGTATTACGCTCGTTGAAGATCCCGCCGAGAATCAACCCCGTCTGCTGGTGGACCTGCCGGCGGCAGAGCTTGTCGAGCACGCTATTCGTCGCAAAGAGGGCCGTATGGCTTCTAATGGCGCGCTCGTGATCGAGACGGGGGAGCGCACTGGTCGTTCGCCCAACGATCGTTTTATCGTTGACACCCCCGATGTTCACGACAAGATCGCCTGGGGTGCGGTCAACCGCCCACTGTCCGTCGAGAGCTATGAGGCCATCAAGGCCGGCATCGTCGACTATCTCAACGAGCGCGACGTGTTCGTCACGCGCGGCATGGCGGGCGCTGACCGCAACCACACGCGTCGCCTGCTTGTTGCCTGCGAGCGTGCCAGCCAGGCACTCTTCATTAAGCAAATGCTCGCTCGCCCGCTCGCCCGCGAAATCGCGCGCACCGGCGAGCCCGACTTCTGCGTGCTCGCAGCGCCCGGTTACCAGTGCGATCCTGCCATCAAGGGCCTCAACTCCAGCGCCGCCGTGGTCATCAACTTCCAGGAACGCGTGATTCTGGTCGCCGGCACCGGCTACTCCGGTGAGATCAAAAAGTCGATCTTTAGCGTCATGAACTACCTGCTGCCTGTCGAGGACGACGTGCTGCCCATGCATTGCTCGGCCAGCATGGATCCCGTCACGCACGAGACCGCCGTGTTCTTTGGCCTGTCCGGCACCGGCAAGACCACGCTTTCGGCCAATCCCACGCGCCTGCTGATCGGCGACGACGAGCACGGCTGGTCCGACATGGGCATCTTCAACATCGAGGGTGGCTGCTACGCAAAATGCGAGGGCCTGGACGCCTTCCACGAGCCCGAGATCTTCAACGCCGTCCGTTTTGGCGCCATTTGCGAAAACGTGGTGCTTGACGAGAACCGCAAGCCCAACTACGACGACGTCTCGATCACGCACAACACGCGCGTGGCCTATCCCGTGGAGCACATTCCTAACGCGTGGACTAAGGGCATGGGCACCACTCCGAGTGTCGTGCTGTTCCTGACTTGCGACGCTTTTGGCGTGCTGCCGCCCATCTCACGCCTGACGGCCGATGCCGCCATGTACCACTTTGTGACGGGCTTTACGGCTAAGATTCCCGGCACCGAGGTCGGCGTCACCGAGCCCACGCCCACGTTCTCTTCGCTGTTCGGCGAGCCGTTTATGCCGCTCGACCCCATGGTTTACGCCAAGATGCTTGGCGAGCGCATTGCCGACGGCCGCACATGCGTGTACCTGGTCAACACCGGCTGGATTGGCGGCGGCTACGGCGTGGGTCATCGCATCGAGCTGGCCTACACGCGCTCGCTGGTCGCACGCGCCCTCGACGGCACCATCGAGGATAGCGAGTTCGTGCACGACGACATCTTTAACGTCGACATTCCCACGACGTGCCACGGCGTGCCCGATGGCATCCTGGTGCCGCGCCAATACTGGCAGAGCACCGCGCGCTACGACGAGGCCGCGCACAACCTGGCGGTGATGTTCGAGGAGAACTTCGAGAAGAAGTACTCGCACCTGCCCGAGTCCATCAAAGCCGCCGGCCCGCACGCCCAGGTGTCCGCCGAGGCCCGTCATCGCGGCCGCGGCCTGCTGGGACTCCGCCACTAGCTTCGCCGTGAGTCCATATCCACCACAAAGGGGACAGGCGCCTTTATGGTGGTTTTGCTCGCGTGGATGACTCGGGTTACAATACGCTTGACATATCGTCCCCTTCTCCGGATGGGGACAGCGTAAGCGCTCTTGTGGCGGCACCGTAGGACTTTGAAGGTGGCCGCTGTGAGGGCGCTTTTTGTTTAGGCGCCCTCGCTCGGGCGTACGCTATGAAGGGAGAGCATATGAAGAGTTTCGTTGCCGAGGATTCGTTTTGGGAGCTGTTTCCGCAGGCGGCGGTCGGCGTCGTAGTCGTAAAGGGCATGAAGCCCGCGGCCCAGATTCCCCAGGAGGACGTGGATGCGATCGCCACGTTGCTCAATCGCGCCAATATCGATGCGGAGCGTCACCTGACAAGCGATACCATCAGCGAGAGCGCGCCGGTTAAGGCATGGCGCGAGGCGTATCGCCTGTTCAAGACCAAGAAGGGCGCGCGTTGCTCAGTTGAGAACCTGCTCAAGCGCGTGCTCAAAGGCAAGCCGGTGGGCCACATTACGCCCGCGGTGGATATTTACAACACGGTGTCGCTGACCTACGCGCTGCCCGTGGGAGGCGAGGATCTGCATGCGATCGAGGGAGACCTTCGCTTGAAGGTGACCGACGGTGGCGATGCGTTCTTGCCGCTTGGCGAGGAAGCAGATGACCCGACGCTGCCCGGCGAGCTCGCCTACATCGATGATGCGGGTGCCGTGTGCCGCTGCTGGAATTGGCGCGACGGCGTTCGAACGGCCCTGTCCGACGATTCGGCCGATGCGTTCCTGGCGATTGAGTGTGTAGAGCCCGAGCGGATGGGGGATTGCCAGGCCGCGATCGATCGCTTGGCCGAGCTGCTCGAGCGGTATCTGGGAGCGACGGTTGTCGTTAAGACGCTTGTGACCCGTGACAATCCCTGTGTGGAGCTGTAGCGGCGCCTAGAACCTATTGATGCCCCAAACCACCACAAAGGTGCCTGTCCCCTTTGTGGTGGTTTTTATGTTGATGGGTTAACAAATGGAGTATTTGGGTACAGGTGTCGCCTTATGCGACTAAGATGTTTACCCGTTAGCATTATGCAAGCGAAAGGCGGTCGTCTCCCATGCAGCAGAGCGACGAGACACGTTTCGAGGACTTTGTCGGACTGATCAGCGGACTCTACAAGGAGATCCAGCGCATTAAGACGTCTGAGGGCGCAAGGCTGGGCCTTAAGGGCTCCGACGTTATGTGCCTGTACTATCTTGAGCGCAGCAAGGACGGCCTGACTGGCGCCGACCTGGCTCGCATGGCAGGCGTGACCCGCGCCGCCGTCTCGCGTACGCTCGCGCATCTGGAGGAGGGTGGCTACGTCGAGGTCGATGATTCGGGCGATGCCGCCGTTAAGTATCGTGCTCCGGTGCGCCTGACCGCTCTGGGCGGCGAGAGCATGAGCGAGGCGGACCGCATCATTCGCGAGGTGCTCGATACCACCGGTAAGGCTATGGGTGTGGAGCAGCGCGAGCAGATGTATGCGTCGCTGCGCACGATTCTTAACACCCTGCGCGAGATCTAAGGCCGCCAAGGCATTTGCTTCCAATTAACAACTGCATAGTCCCGTTTGAGCGCGTATACCGTGCCGGGGCATTGCTGTCAAAATTCTCTGCGCGAGGTCCGCGCAAGAAAGGATTCGCTATGTCCATTCGTATTATTACCGATTCCGCGAGCGATATGTCGCCGGCTGAGCACCCCGCTCTGCGTGTTCTGCCGCTGTCCGTCACCTTTGGCACCGATGTGTACATGGATGGCGTCGACATCGATCACCAGCGCTTTTACGAGATGCTCGTGGAGCGCGATGAGCTGCCCAAGACCGGCCAGGTCAACCCGTACGCGTTTTCGCAGGCTATTGCCGAGGCGCGTGAAGCCGGCGATGAGGCTGTGATTATTACCGTGGGCGCTAAGCTTTCGGGCACCAACCAGAGTGCCCGTACCGCACTTGCCGAGGCACCAGGTGGCGACGTGTTCGTGGTAGACAGCAACAATGTCACCCTCGGCGAGCGCGTCCTGGTCGAGTACGCGCTGCGCTTGGTGGACGAGGGCCGTAGTGCGGCCCAGATCGCGACGGCCGTCGAGGCCGTCCGTGACCGCGTGGTCGTCATCGGCCTGCTCGAGACGCTGGAGTACCTGGTTCGCGGCGGTCGTCTATCTGCTGCGGCCGGCGCCGTGGGCACGCTGCTCAACGTGAAGCCCGTGGTGGCTGTCGAGGACGGCCTTATCGTGCAGCTGGGCAAGGCGCGCGGTTCCAAGAACGGCCGCAACCTGCTGAACCAAAAGGTCGAAAAGTCAGGCGGCATCGACTTTTCCATGCCGCTGGCGCTGGGCTATACGGGCCTTTCGGATGCGGTGCTCAAGAAGTATGTCGAGGACAGTGCGGCACTGTGGGCTGGCCACACCGAGGGCGAACTGCCCGTTCACACCATTGGCGCCACCATCGGCACCCACGTAGGCCCCGGCGCCGTAGCCGTAGCCTTCTTCCAGCCCGCTAACTAACCGACCTGCCATAAACCACCACAAAGGGGACAGGCCCTTTGTGGTGGTTTATGCTTTTCCGGGTGGAAGGGAGCGAGCAATGGCGTCTGAGGGCTTTTTTGAACGGGTGTACGAGGTGGTCGAGCAGATCCCCGAGGGGATGGTCGCCACGTATGGCCAGGTGGCGCTGCTTGCCGGTCGTCCACGAAGTGCGCGGTACGTGGGGTATGCCCTGCATAGTAATCCGCGCCCCGGCCAGATTCCCTGCCATCGTGTGGTGTTTGCCGACGGTCGCATTTGCGAAGGCTTTGCCTTTGGCGGCCCTGATGCTCAACGTGAGCTTTTGCTAGGGGAGGGTGTGGCGTTTAAGGACGACATGCACGTCGACTTGGCCGCCTGTCGCTGGCCAGCGGGGCTCTAGCGGCTCTGCCGTGGCGTAAACCACCACAAAGGTGCCTGTCCCCATTGTGGTGGTTTTCCGTTGCAGGTTTACCGGAGCTAACTTATGGAGAAGGTATGGCGGCGCACATTGACGCTAGAAAGTAAACCACGGTGAACTATATTGTATTCAGCAACGGAGCAGGCAATAGGCGATGAAAAAGCCTGCCCTGTTGAGTTTGATTCGCATTCCTCCCCTCTGTGCGATTCAACGGTGTACTTCGGGAACAGGCCCGCTGGCAACTAACTGCCAGCGGGCCTGTTCCTGTTTGTCGGGGGAGTGTGATGGACGGAGCCGAAGCGGTCCGGCTCCAAAAAAGGCGGACGCCGTAGCGCCCGCCCTAAAGCAATCGAAAGCTCAAGCCGGCAGATCGGTCTAGTACACCATGCCCATGGCGTCCTGAACCTCGGCCAGGGTCTGCTCGGCGATCTCGTTGGCGCGACGGTTGCCCTCGTGCAGCACGTCCTTCACGTAATCCAGATCGTTCTCGTAGCGCTGGCGACGCTCGCGGATAGGTGCGAAGTACTCGTTGACGGCCTCGGTCACGTACTTCTTGAGCTGGCCGGAGCCGCCCATGCCAATCTCCTCGGCAATTTCGACCTCGGAGCGACCGGTGCAGATGGCGGCCGTCGAAAGCAAACCGGACACGCCGGGGCGGTTCTCGGGATCGAACGTGATCATGCGCTCAGAGTCGGTCTGGCTCTTCTTGATGCGCTTGGCCGTCTCCTCAGCGGTCATCGAGATGTTGATGGCGTTGCCGTAGCTCTTGCTCATCTTGCGACCGTCAAGGCCGGGCAGTAGCGGGGTCTCGGACAGCAGCGCCTCGACCTCGGGGAACACCTTGCCGTAGCGGTTGTTAAAGCGGCGGG
>USDE01000091.1 GCA_900553345.1 uncultured Collinsella sp. | reverse complement strand
GAATTCCTGCTGGCACTTTTCATCGTCCGCATAAATCTCCAGCTTCTTGATATGGGGAAGGTTGGTAATCCACTCATCCCCGATATTGGAGGTCACCCAGTCAGCAAGCAGGGGATTGCCGTGGAGCAGGAACCTTCTCTGGGTAATGCCGTTGGTCTTGTTGTTGAACTTCTCCGGCATCATCTGATAGAAATCCTTTAACTCCTGGTTCTTAAGGATCTCGGTGTGCAGCCTGGCAACGCCGTTGACGGAAAAGCTGGCTGCAATGGCCATGTAAGCCATCTTCACCTGGCCGTCGTAGATAATGGACATTTTGCGCAGCTTCTCCTGGTTGCCCGGATACATGGTCTGTATCTGGTTCTGGAACCTGCGGTTGATTTCCTCCACAATCTGGTAGATTCTGGGCAGAAGCCGTGAGAACAGCTCGATGGGCCACTTCTCCAGCGCCTCGGAGAGGATGGTGTGGTTGGTGTAGCTCACGACCTGCGTCACGATGTTCCAGGCGTCGTCCCACTCGAGCTTCTTCTCGTCGATCAGGATACGCATGAGCTCGGGGCCGCACATGGCGGGGTGGGTATCGTTGGTATGGATGGCCACAAACTGCGGCAGCAGCTCCCAGTTCTCGCCGTGCTCCTTCTCAAAGGTGTCGAGCAGGCTGTAGATGCCGGCCGAAACAAACAGGTACTCCTGCTTCAGGCGCAGCAGACGGCCGTGCTCGCCGGCGTCGTTGGGGTAGAGGATGGCGCTGATGGCCTCGGCCTCGGCGCGCTCGGCGTCGGCCAGGGCGTAGTCGCCGCGGTTGAAGGCCTCCAGGTCAAAGTGCTCCTCGACCGGCTCTGCGGCCCAGACGCGCAGCTTGTTGACGGTCTCGCCGGCATAGCCCACAACGGGGATGTCGTAGGGGACAGCCAGGATGTCCTGCGTGTCCACCGTGCGGTAGAACGTGCGGCCGTTCTCCTCAAAGCCCTCGACGTGACCACCAAACTTAATGGTCACGGCTTTGTCCTGACGACGGACCTCCCAGGGATAGCCGTGGGTGAGCCACTCGTCGGTGGCCTCGACCTGGCTGCCGTTGACGATCTCCTGCTTAAACAGGCCGTAGCGGTAGCGCATGCCGTTGCCGTAGCCGGCAATGCCCTCGGCAGCCATGGAATCTAAGAAGCATGCGGCCAGACGGCCCAGGCCACCGTTGCCCAGAGCCGGATCGGGCTCCTGGTTCTCGATGACGGACAGGTCGAAGCCCATGTCGTCGAGCGCCTCGGCGACCATGTCGCGCACGCCAAAGTTGAGCAGGTAGTTGTCGAGCAGGCGGCCGATCAAAAACTCGATCGAGAAGTAGTACACGCGCTTCTTGCCCTCGGCGGCCACACGGGCGTCGCTCTTGGTGGCAACGGTGCGTGCCTTCTCGGCCACGAGCTTGGCCAGGGCGTTAAAGCGGTCCAGGTCGCTGGCGGCCTCGACGCTCTTGCCGCTGATGCTCATGACGGCATCGCGATAGAGCTCGGTAAACTCCTGCTTGTTGTCGAAGATCTTATTCATACGTTCCTTTCCCCCGGGGATGTTTCTCCCGGAACGGTTATGACTTGTATCCTACGCCCCCGCGGGGCGGGTAATTACAGCTGTAACGCTTTTGTTACGCATCCTTGGCAGATGGCTTAACAGCAGCTGCCTTGGCCTTGGGAGCAGCCTTTTTAGTGGCTGCCTTTTTGGCCGTGCTGGACTTGGCCGAAGCCTTGGCAGCGGGCTTGGCGGTCTTCGCCTTAACCGGAGCCTTCTTAGCAGCCGCGGCCTTGGGCTTCACCGAGGACGTGCGCTTACGCGTCGCCTTCTTGGGCTCCTCAACCACGGTTGGCTTATAGCTGCTGGGACCGCGGCGTTTGAGCACCACGCCTGCCAGGCCGGGCACCTTCATCTCGATGGAGTCCATCTGCCCGTTCCAGGGATAGGGCTCGCTTGAGCAGGTGTAGGGTTCCTCGCCGGCATAGCCGCTGCCGCCAAACTCGGGACGGTCGGAATCGAAGATGACCTCCCAGTCACCCTCGCGCGGCACGCCCACGCGGAAGCTCTCATAGCTCGCCGGGTCAAAGTTGATCAGGATCACCAGGTCGTCATCGACGTCCTCGCCCTGACGGACAAAGCTCACGATGGACTGCTTGGAGTTGTCCGCGTCGATCCAGGTAAAGCCATCGTCGGTGTAGCCGCGCTCGTACAGGGCGGGCTCGGCGGTATACAGGTGGTTAAGCGCCTTGATAAACGCCTGATGATGACGGTGGGTCTCGTACTCCTCGGTCAAGAACCACTGAATGGACTCGTAGTAGCGCCATTCAATAAACTGGCCGATCTCGTTGCCCATAAAGTTGAGCTTGGCACCGGGGTGCGTCATCTGGTAGAAGGTCAGCGTGCGCAGGCCGGCAAACTGGCGCCACCAGTCGCCCGGCATACGGCCGATGAGCGAGCACTTGCCGTGCACGACTTCGTCGTGGCTCAGCGGACAGATAAAGTTCTCGGTAAAGGCATACATGATGGAGAACGTGAGCAGGCCGTGGTTGCCGGGGCGCCACGGATAATCGGTCTGCATGTAGTGCAGGGTGTCGTTCATCCAGCCCATGTCCCACTTGTAGTGGAAACCCAGGCCGCCGTCCTGCGGCGGGTAGGTCACGAGCGGCCACGCGGTGGACTCCTCGGCCATCATCATCACGTCGGGGTAGTGCGCCTCTACAGCGCAATTAACTTGACGGATAAACGCGCTGGCGTCCAGGTCCTCCTCGGTACCGTACTTGTTGAACTTCTTTTGGCTGGGATCGTCAATGCCAAAGTTGAGGTACAGCATACTGGACACGCCGTCCATGCGAATGCCGTCCACGTGGAAGTTCTCGAGCCAGTACAGCACGTTGGAGACCAGGAAGGAGCGGACCTCGCCGCGGGCGAAGTCAAACTTGTGCGTGCCCCAGTTGGGGTGAATCTCGTGCTCAAATAGCATGTGGCCGTTAAAGGTGGCAAGGCCGTGGGAGTCGGCGCAAAAACCGCCGGGAACCCAGTCCATGATCACGCCGATGCCTGCCTCGTGGCACGCATCGATAAAGTGCATGAGCTGCTGCGGGTTGCCGTAGCGCGACGTGGCGGCGTAGTAGCCGGTCGTCTGGTAGCCCCAGGAGCCATCGAAGGGATGCTCCATAAGCGGCATGACCTCGATATGCGTATAGCCCATATCGCGGACGTAGTCCACGAGCTCCACCGACAGGTCGTCGTAGGTGTAAAACTCACCGCGCTGCGCGGGGAAGGGGTCCATGGGGCCGGGGTAGTTGCCGTACTCGTCGGGCTCGCCCTGCGGCGCGTCGCCGTGGCGCTTCCACGAGCCAATATGCACCTCGTAGATGTTAAGGGGCTGCGACATGTGGTTATGGCTAGCGCGGCGCTTGAGCCATGCGGCGTCGTTCCACTTGTAGCCATCGAGGGTCCACAGCACGCTGGCGGTACCCGGAGGGCACTCTGCCTTAAAGGCGTACGGATCGGCCTTGTAGAGCTTTTCGCCCTCGTTGGTCTCGATGAGGTACTTATAGAGTTGACCCTGCTCGACGTCAGGAATGAAGCCTTCCCAAATAGAGCTCGTATGCACGGGCACCAGCGGGTTGGCCTGCTCATCCCAGTCGTTAAATTCGCCAATGACGTGAACGCTCTTTACTTCGGGCGCCCAAACGCAAAAGCGCCAGCCACGCGTACGGTTCTGCGTGTCGGGGTGCGCGCCCATCTTTTCCCAGCTGCGCTCCCACGTGCCGATGCCAAACAGGTAGACATCGTCCTTGGTGAGCTCCGGTGCATGCGGGGCGGCTTTGCGGGTAGCAGGCTTTTTGGTTGCTGGCTTTAGCTTTGTATCGCTCACGTTTGATCCCATCATGACGCGGCAGCGTGTTGCCTTGGTGACTAGATGCGAAAGGTCCAAGGCTGCACGAATCGAAGGGACGGCGATAGTTCTATGATTCATTCCACCTCGCGTGCTCGGTGGAACTTTCGGCAGAAACTACGATAACACCTGTACGTTAGTTTTATGGACGAAAGCGGATTTGCGAAGGCGTTTAATCGGTAAGCGACATGTTTATACCACTGGCAGAATTGCTGTGGTAAAACCCTTGACAGTTTTACCAATTAGGGTTTCAAAACTGATAGGCTTACGTTTGGTAAAACGTTTTTAGCAGGTTGTTTACCATTTGACATCGAAAGGCTCGTTTATGGATCATATCGCTGCCCCAAGTGTTGCTTTTATTTTCGATTGCGACGGAACACTGGTTAATAGCTCCCCTGTCTGGGGCCATGCGCAGACCGAGTTATTGCGCCGTCATGGCATTGATGTGACGGTCGACGATTTTGCCCAGTTTGAGCATTTGTCGCTTGAGGACGAGTGCCAGGCCTACCACGACACCTGGGGCGTTGGCGCGAATGGCGAGGAGCTGTATCGCGAGCTGGGCGAGATCCTGATTGATGGGTACTCCAAGGTGTCGCCGCGCGAGGGCCTGCTTGCTTTTTTGGAGCAGGCTAAGGCAGCGGGCATTGCCATGTGCGTGGCCACGTCCACGCCGGCCGAACTGGTGCAGTCCGCCCTTGCGGCTGCTGGCCTTGATCGCTATATGGAGTTTATTACCACGACGGGCGAGGCGGGGCGCTCCAAGCAGTTCCCCGATGTATACGAGCTGGCGCTGCGTCGCTTGGAGGAGCGCCACGGTCACAAGTTTGAGCGCGCGTGGGTATTTGAGGACGCCGTCTTTGGACTTAAGAGCTCTGGCGCTGCAGGCTTTAAGCGCGTGGGCATCTATGACCCGCACGGCCGTATGGATCGCGACGAGGTGCGTGCCAACTGCGACATCTTTATCGACAGCTATGAGGACCTGGACCTGGCCCGCGTGCTTTCGCTTGAGGGCTAGGCGAGGGCCGTGGCTTGCAAAGTATTAGTGGTTTGCGGCTCGCCGGTGGTGACGAGTGCGGATCTGCTTCGCCAGCTGGCAGGGGGGTGCGACCACGTTGTCGCTGTGGACCGCGGCCTGGACGCTCTGTTAGGCGCTGGCCTGAGCTGCGACGTCTACGTGGGCGACGCCGATACGGTAAGCGACGCCGGCCGCGCGTTGGTCGATGCCGCCGTGGCGTTTGAGGTAGAGTGCCACAACCCCTACAAGGACTATACCGACCTGGCTCTGGCGCTCGATTCCGTTCGTCGCCGCTGGCCGGGTGCCGAAGTGGTAGCAACCTGCGCCACCGGCGGCCGGCCCGACATGGCCCTGTCTGTGTTAGGGCTACTGGCAGGCTATGCGGACGCCCCCGTCTGGATCGAAGAAGACGAAGTGACGGCCAGAATCCTGCACCAGGACGAGACCTGGACCATCGAGGGCGCCGAGGGCAAAACCTTCTCCATCATCGCCATCGCCCCCAACACAGAGATAAGCGAACACGGCCTAGAGTGGGAACTAGACCACAGCCTCCTAGGACTCTTGGCTGACACGGGCATCAGCAACATAGTCAGGTCAACCGCCAAAATAACCGTCCATCAAGGAATCGCAATTGGTTATTTACTCCATCAGGGTTTTATCCCGTCCCAAGAAAACCCGTAAGGCGGAAAATCAATCCAAAATTCCCCCTTGCATCCCCGAAGATCTTCCCCTATAGTATTTCGTCGTCACGGGGGCGTAGCTCAGCTGGGAGAGCGCTTGACTGGCAGTCAAGAGGTCAGGGGTTCGATCCCCCTCGTCTCCACCATCGTGATTGCAAGGCCACTCAATTGAGTGGCTTTTTTTATTTGCATACGATATTAAGTGGCCTGAACTGCATTTTTGCAAAATATGCAAATTGCTTCCCTATTCAAGTTCGCCGTCAGCAGTAGTTGTCGCATATTTTGCGACAACTGCACCCCAAAAAGTTGCGCAATTACCTTCCCGGTTTTGTACAAAGTTTGTTAGCCAAGCATAATAGTTTGAGCAATTCACGCCGCCAGCAATACAACTCGGGCAGTGATCGTCAGCCCACACACCCCCATAAACCTGCGGCAATGCGTGCAAGGCAGCGCGATATCCCCCATAACTACGGCAAATAAACAATATGTTGCTCAACACGCCCCAAAACGTATGGGCCACCTGCTGTGCTAGGATACTTAACGTTACATGGGTTC
>USDE01000090.1 GCA_900553345.1 uncultured Collinsella sp. | reverse complement strand
CATTTCTGCCACAAGCAGTATACTTTTACACCGGACGAACTGCGGAAACTTGCAAAGAAGTCATAAATGGACAAACACGAAGCACTTCAACAATATTTTGGACACGCTACTTTTCGGGATGGACAGGAAGAAGTCGTGGATGCGATTTTGCAGGGACGGGATGTTTTGGGCATTATGCCGACGGGAGCAGGGAAATCGGTCTGCTATCAGCTTTCTGCCATGCTGCTTTCCGGCTTGACGATTGTCATTTCTCCGCTGATTTCGCTGATGAAAGACCAGGTCGACAACCTGCGCCGCCACGCCAAGGGCATGATCTGCACCAGCGCCTGCATCGCGGGCATCATCCCTAAATACATCGACCGCGGCGACATGGAAGGCGCCATCAAGTGGGCCGAGACCTTCCGTGACACCTTCGATCCCGGCGACTTTTATATCGAGATCCAGGAACACGGCATCACCACCGACAACGGCCTGACCGACGAGCAGATGGACCGCACGCTCATCGATATTGCCAAGCAGGTGGGCGTCAAGGTCATCGCCACCAACGACTTCCACTACCTGCGCCGCGAGGACGCGCCCGTGCAGGACGTCATCATGTGCATTGGCATGAACGCCAAGGTCGACGACCCCAACCGCATGCGCATGACCGGCTCGGAGTTTTACATGAAGACCGAGGAGGAGATGCGGGCGATGTTCCCGTATTGCCCCGAGGCCTGCGACAACACGCTCGAGATTGCCGACAAGTGCTACGTTGAGCTGGACTGGGACTCCATCATCCTGCCGCGCTTCCCGTTGCTCGATCCCGGCGAGACGCACGAGAGCCAGTTCCGCCGCGAGTGCGAGAAGGGCCTGCGCCAACACTACGGTGACGACTGGGCCACGCGCGAGATCTGTGGCGTCAACATCAAAGAGCGCTTTGAGTACGAATACAAGGTCATCTGCGACAAGGGCTTTGCCGCCTACTTTTTGATCGTCGCCGAGTACGTGCAATGGGCCAAGGACAACGGCATCGGCGTCGGTCCCGGCCGTGGCTCGGCCGCCGGCGCTATCGTCGCCTACGCCATGAACATCACCGCGTTTGACCCGCTCGAGAACGGCCTGATGTTCGAGAGGTTCCTGTCCCCGCAGCGTACCGAGATGCCCGATATCGATATGGACTTCGACGATGAGCGGCGCCTCGAGGTCGTGGAGCACGTTCGCCAGCTCTACGGCCCCGAGAAGGTCACCCACGTTATCACCTACTCGACCATCAAGGCCAAGCAGGCCATCAACGACGCCGCGCGCGTTCTGGACTACCCCGTCTACATGGGCCAGCGCCTGTCCAAGATGGTCTCGAGCGACCCCAAGGTCAAGCTCAAGCAGGTACTCGAAAAACAACCCGGCAAAGAGGATCTGTTTAACCCCGACTTTGCCGAGGCCTATAAAAAGGACGACGACGCCCGCCGCATCATCGACACGGCGCTCTCGATCGAGGGCCTCACCCGTGGCGAGGGCGTGCACGCGTGTGCCGTTCTGATCTGCCGCGACCCCGTCAACGAGCACGTGCCCACCAAGCTCGACACCAAGGGCGGCGTCGAGATTACCCAGTACGAGGGCCATACCGTTGCCGACATGGGCCTGCTCAAGATGGACTTCCTGGGCCTGCGCACGCTGACGGTTATCTCTAAGGCCAAGGCAAACATCAAAAAGAACTTCGGCATCGACATCAAAGAGGAAGAGATTCCCTTTGACGATCCCGAGATTTTTAAGCTCATGGGCTCCGGTCACACCGCCGGCGTCTTCCAGGTCGAGTCCGCCGGCATGACGGCCACGATCAAGAACATGAAGCCCACCGAGTACAAGCACGTCGTGGCATTGATCGCTCTGTACCGCCCGGGCCCGCTGGGCGCCGGCATGGTTTCGTCTTACATCAACCGTATGAACGGCAAAGAGCCGGCCGTCTCCTACGATGACCGTCTGGACGACATCCTGGGCGAAACCTACGGCACCATGGTCTACCAGGAGCAGGTTATGCTCATCTCCGTCGAGATGTGCGGCTTCTCCAAGGGCGAATCGGACTCGCGTATCCGTAAGCCCGTGGCTAAGAAAAAGATCAAGCTGCTCACGTCGACGGTGCTCCACTGGGAGGATGGCTCGGACGAGACCACCTACGACCACTGGATGAACGGCGCTATCAAGAACAACTACACGCGCGAGGTCGCCCAGAAGATTTGGGACGATGTTCTCGAGTTCGCGTCCTACGCCTTTAACAAGTCGCACTCCGCCGGCTACGCCATCCTGGTTATGCAGACGGCGTGGCTCAAGGCGCACTATCCGCACGAGTACATGGCGGCCGTTCTGACGTCCTATACGGGCAAGACCGACAAGATCGTTCACTACGTCTCGGCGTGCCGTCACGACGGCATCCCCGTGCTGTCGCCAGATGTCAACGAGTCGGGTACCGAGTTCACGGCTACCAAGGAGGGCGTGCGCTTTGGTCTGGCCGGCATCCGCGGCGTGGGCACTGGCGTGGCGCAGGCGATTATCGCCGAGCGCGAGGCGGGCGGCCCGTTTAAGACGCTGCACGACTTTGTCGAGCGCGTGGACTCCAGCCAGGCCAACCGTCGCGTGATCGAATCGCTCATCAAGGCAGGCGCCTTTGACTCCACGGGGTATCCGCGTCGCCAGATGATGCACTTTGTGGACAAGAACAACCCCGAGAACATCATCGATGCCGCGGTAAAGCGCCAGAAAGATCGCGCGAGTGGCCAGACGTCGTTCTTCGACATGTTTGGCGACGTTGAGGGCTCGGGCTTTGAGGTGAGCGTACCCGATCCGGACGGCCAGGAGTGGGACCGCCACCTTAAGCTGAGCCAGGAGAAGGAGGTTCTGGGCATCTATGTCTCGGACCACCCGCTGCGCCCGTTTGAGTATGCACTTAGCAAAGCGCGCGACTTCTCGTTCTCGCAGATCGACACCGGCTACGAGGTGCAAAACCCCACGGGCGGTACCATCAACCAGGAGATTCCCGAGGGCAAGGCGCTGTGGTGGGCCGGTATGGTCTCGAGCGTGTCCAAGCGCGTGACCAAAAACGGCGACCCCATGGGTATCGTGCAGCTCGAGGACATGGAAGGCGAGGCCACCGTCGTCGTGTTCCCCAAGACCTATAAAGAGGCCGAGGGGTACCTGTACGGCGAGGTCGATCCCGAGACCGGTGCGCAGCTGTCCGATGCGTTTGTGCGCATTAAGGGCAAGCTCGAGCGCTCGGACCGCGGCGACCAGATTATCGCGCAGGAGATTGTGCCGCTGGAGCTTAACGAGGAGAGCAACAAGCCCAAAGTGTTTGAGGTCATGGTGCCCAACAGCCGCTTTAGCCAGGGCAATATGGCGCGTCTTGCCACGGTGCTTACCGCCAACCCGGGCGGCGACCGCGTGGAGATCTTTATCGAGCAGGTGGACGGGCACGTACTGCGTGCCGAGGTGCCGGCCAAGGTCAACGCACGCTCGATTCCGCTGCTGGCAGAGGCCAAGGCCATCGTGGGTAACCAAGGCCGCGTGACGGTGATCTAAAATGATTTTTCTGGGACGGGGATTAAAAAATCATTTTGGGTGACGTGTGGCGGAAGACCAGTCTTTCTGGGACGGGAATGATTTTTTCATCCCCGTCCCAGAAAAAATTATTTGGCATGCGAGATTGGAGGAAGTGATGGCGCAGGGGACGTTTGTGCAGGCGCTTCGTAAGGAGGCGGCGCTTAGCAGCACCTTTATGAAGGGGCGCTCGCTCATGCTCAACGGTGCCGTGCTGTCGTTTGAGGACTCCGGCTCGCGCTTCTCCAAAAACGTGAACATCGAGGGCACGGTGCGTGGCTCGCGCGGCGACCTGTACAAGACGCGCGTGGCGCTCGATATGGACGAGCACGAGGTTATCGACTACGACTGCGATTGTCCCGCCGCCTTCCGCTATTCCGGCATGTGCAAGCACGTTATCGCCACGGCGCTGGCGTATCTGGATGCCAGTGGCGCCGAGCCCGTCGAGGGCTTGCGTACGCCGGTCCGCACGTTTACGGTACCGCCCGCACAGTCCAAGCAGCCCACGCGCCCCGCGCCCACCGCATCTGCGGTCAACCCCAACTTTCCCTTCCCGGCGCCCGTCCCCACGAGCCCGAGCCTTGTGGCGGCGCTTTCCGATCTTTCGGACGCGCGCATGGACGAGCTCGTGGCCATGCGTCGCAAGCTCGCCAGCACCATTGACCCCGATGCGCCCAAGGCGGTGCTGGAGCCCTCACTGGTGCCGTACTACAATCCGCTGTTTGCCGATCGCTTTAACTGGGCACTCGAGTTTCGCATTCGCTGCGGTTCGGTGTCCTACGTGGTTAAGGATATCGACGGCATGGCCGATGCCTATGTGCGCGGCGGTACGTTCTCCTATGGCAAGAAGCTTACGTTTGTTCATGTGCCCGAGGCTTTCGATGACGTGTCGACAAAGCTGCTCGACTTTATCGCAATGACGGTCGCCTACCTAGGCGATATTACGAGCTCGCGCTCGGCATCGTATGACTTTGCCCGCAGCGGTTTTGTCGCCGAGCGTCAGTTGCCGGTATCCGAGTATTCCGTCGTGTCCGTGCTGGACCTGCTGCGTGGCAGGACCTTGTCCTTTGAGCCTGCTTGGTCGCGGGGGACGACGACGCATCGCTCCTACGAGGTGGCAGTCGTGCCTTCGTTGCAGGGGGAGGGCGAAGTCCCGGCTAAGCGCCCGCCGCTCCTTGCCGCCAAGATTGCACCGGCGGCGGGAGGTAGCTACGACTTGCGCCTGCCGGCCGATGTGTACTGCTTTGTCGCTGGTGACGCAGCCTATCTGGTTGATACGCGCCGCGCGCGCCGTACCGAAACGGCGTTTGCCCAACATGCGGCGCCGTTCCTTTCGCACTTGTTGCCCTGCCGCACACCGGTCCATATCGCCGCCGACCAGGTGGGCGAGTTCTGCCGCATGGCGCTGCCTATCTTGCGCGACTACACTGACCTGACCGCTCCCGCTGCGCTCGATGCCGTGGCGCCCGAGCCGAGTTTTGCCATGGCGATTGGCGTCGACGATGGGCTCGTGACCTGCAAAGTTACGGTTACCTACGGCGATTGGTCGGCAGATCTCTTTAGTCTGGGTGCTCCGGGCAGTCCCTTCGAAGAACAACGCCCCGGCGTTCCGCCCCGCGATACGGTGGCGGAGTTTCGCGTTATGGACACGGCGGCCCTGTACTTCGATTTCTACGAGGGCGGCCTGGCATTTGAGGAGCGCGATGACGAGAGCCTGTTCCGCTTGCTGACCGAGGGCCTGTCTGCCCTGTCCGAGCTGGGCGAGGTCATGCTCAGCGATCGCCTGCGCCAGATCTCGGTACGCCCTGCGCCTAAGCTCTCGGTGCGCGCAACCGTCAAGAGTAACCTGCTCGACGTCGAGCTGGGCGCGAGCGGCCTTTCGGCGGCAGACCTTGCCATCTATCTTGATTCGTACAAGCGTCACCAGACGTTCGCTCGCCTTACGTCCGGCGACATCGTGCGTCTGGATGAAGGTGCCCGCGCTGCGTTTGGCCTTGCTGAGGACTTGGGCGTTGATGCCGTCGACCTGCTCGACGGCGTGTCGCTTCCCGCGTCGAGCACCCTTTTTGTCGACAGCATGCTCGCGCGCACGCCGGCGCTCGAGGCCGATCGCGACGCCGCGTTCCGCCGCACCGTCGAGCGCCTGGACACGCTCGGCAAGATGGACTTTACGGTGCCAGTCTCGCTCAAGGCCACACTGCGCGGCTATCAGGTCGACGGCTACCAGTGGCTCGGCTCGCTCGAGCACCTGGGCCTCGGCGGTATCTTGGCCGACGATATGGGCCTAGGCAAAACGCTGCAGATGATCGCACATATCCTGGCGCGCGTGGAGGCGGGGGACACTAAGCCCACGCTCGCGGTATGTCCTGCGTCGCTTGTGTACAACTGGACCGCCGAGCTGGAGCGCTTTGCGCCTTCGCTCGATGTGTGTGCCATTGTGGGCGCCAAAGCGCAGCGCCGCGTGCAGATAGCCGGAGCCGACGAGCATAACGTGGTCGTGACGTCGTATGACCTCATGCGCCGCGATATCGACGAATACATCGAGCAGGACTTTGCCCGCGTGGTGCTCGACGAGGCCCAGTACATTAAAAACCCGCTCAC
>USDE01000089.1 GCA_900553345.1 uncultured Collinsella sp. | reverse complement strand
GGATACGAAAACGCGGGAACCATCGAGTTTTTGCTGGACAAAAACAAAGATTTCTATTTTATGGAAATGAACACCCGGCTGCAGGTGGAGCATCCGGTTACGGAGTTTGTGACCGATACCGACTTGGTCAAGTGGCAGCTGCGCGTGGCAGCCGGCCAGCCTCTGCCCTTTGAGCAGGAGGACATGCCGGTCCGCAACCACGCCATGGAGTGCCGCATCAATGCCGAAACGCCGGACTTTCTGCCGTCATGCGGAACGGTCACCGCGTTGCGTGTGCCGGGTGGTCCGCGCGTGCGCTGGGATTCCGCCATGTTTACCGGTGCGAAAGTTCCGCCGTACTACGACTCCATGCTTGGCAAGCTCATCGTGTGTGCGCCCACGCGTGACGGCGCCATTCGCAAGATGCGCTCGGCCCTGGGCGAGCTCGTGATTGAGGGCGTGAGCGAAAACAGCGAGCTTCAGCTCGACGTGCTGGCAAACGATGAGTTCTTGTCGGGCATGTACCACACCGATCTGATGGGGCATCTCTATGCTGATGAATAGAAAAGCGAAGACGGTCAACGTCCTCGAGGGGCCGATGACCGAGTCGTGCGCCGAGTTTCCCGCGCGCCACGTGTTTATCAAGTGCCCGGAGTGCCGTCGTGTGATCGATGAGGCACGCCTGCACGACAACCTCGAGGTCTGCCCTCGTTGCGGCAAACACTTTCGCGTGAGCGGTCGCGCGCGCATGCGCATGACGGTCGACGAGGGAACGTTTGAGGAATGGGATGCCAATCTGGCGTCGGAGGATTTCCTCTCGTTTCCCAGCTATGCCGACAAGCTCAAGAGCGTGAGCGAGCGTTCGGGCGAGCGCGATGCCGTTGTGTGCGGCAAGGGCAAAATCTGCGGTTGCGATACGGCGCTCTTCTTTATGGACGCCAACTTTATGATGGGCTCGATGGGCTCCGTGGTGGGCGAGAAGATCTGTCGCGCATTTGAGCGTGCGACCGAGCTGGGATTGCCAGTTGTCGGCTTTACCGTTTCGGGCGGTGCGCGCATGCAAGAGGGCGTGACCTCGCTTATGCAGATGGCCAAGATTTCTGCGGCGGTTAGGCGCCACAGCGAGGCGGGCGGCCTGTATATCACGGTGCTCACCGACCCCACGACCGGAGGTGTAACCGCGAGCTTTGCCATGGAGGGTGACATTATCCTGGCCGAGCCCGATGCCCTGACGGCATTTGCCGGCCCGCGCGTGATCGAGCAGAACATGCACAAGCGACTGCCCAAGGGATTCCAGCGCTCCGAGTTTTTAATGGAGCACGGCTTTTGCGATGCCGTTGTTCCGCGTGGCGAGATTGCGCTCACGGTAGGCGAGCTGCTGGCGCTGCACGAAGGGCACGCGCCCGGCCTGGGGGCACCGCATGAAATCGTGCATACGGGTCGCCGCGGCAAAAAGCTGGGACACTTGTTTAAGCGCTCGGCGCCACCAAAAACCGCGCTCGAGATTGTCAAGCAGACCCGCTCGGCAGATCGTGCCACGGCGGGCGAGATGATCTCGCTGGGCTTGGACGGATTTGTGGAGCTGCATGGCGACCGTTACTTTGGTGATGACGCCGCCGTGGTGGGTGGCATTGGCTGGAAAGACGGGCGCCCCGTAACGGTCATCGCCATCGAGCGCGGCACCACGACCAAAGAGCGCATGCGCCGCAACTTTGGCATGGCACATCCCGAGGGCTACCGCAAAGCGCGTCGCCTTATGCGCCAGGCCGAAAAGTTTGGTCGACCGGTTCTGTGCCTGGTCGATACTTCGGGCGCGTTTTGCGGCATCGGTGCCGAGGAGCGCGGCCAGGGCGAGGCGATTGCCCAGAATCTCATGGAGATGAGCGGCCTTAAGACGCCGATTGTCTCGGTGGTGACAGGCGAGGGCGGCTCTGGTGGCGCGCTGGCGCTATCCGTGGCCGACCGCATCCTGATGCTCTCGAGCTCGGCCTATTCGGTCGTGAGCCCCGAGGCCTGTGCGTCGATCCTGTGGAAGGATACCGACCGCGCGAATGAGGCCGCCGAGGCGCTGAAGCTCACGGCTCCCGATCTGTTGGCGCTCGGCATCATCGACGGCATTGTTGACGATAGGGGCCTGTCGCATGAGGAGATCGCCGGTGCCGTCATGTCCTCGGCATTTGATGCCTTCGATACGCTTGGGCAGCTCGACGAGGCGACCCTCACAAACCTCCGCTACGAAAAGTACCGCGCAATCGGTCAGTACCGCACGATGTGACAAAGGGGCAGCCCGCATGTCACATTGGGAAAGGCGTTCCATGTCACAAGTTTCCAACACCACGTTTGCAACGACGGTTTCATCAAACGCCATGGCCGTGGTGGACTATCTGTCCAAAAGCATGATGTCGGCGCTGCCGTTTATTGTCTGCGCGGCGTTGTTCCGCACCGTCGCCGTCATTATGGGCGAGGGCATGCTGGGCCTGTGGTCTGCCGATTCCGAAATCCATCGCCTGTTCTACAGTTGGCTCTATAACGCCGGCTACTACTTTTTGCCCATTTATCTTGGTTGGGCGGCCGCCCGCCAGCTCGGTTGCTCGGAGCAGCTGGGCATGATGCTGGGCGGCGTATTGATTGCACCCGATCTGCTTAAGCTCGTTGATGCCGCCTCGACGACGGGGGCATCGATGACTTCCGTGTATGGTCTGCTTCCCGCGCCGGTCAACGATTACACGACGACTGTTATTCCGGTTCTCATCTCGGTGCCCGTGCTATGGCGAGTGGAGTGTTTCTTTCAGCGCGTTATCCCCAAGGCCGTGGCGTTTTCGTTCGTTCCGTTTGCAACCATGCTTGTCATGGTTCCGGTTTCGCTGTGCATTACGGCGCCGGCGGGCAGCTATCTGGGCATGCTGTTGGGCCAGCTTATGTTTATGCTTGGCAATTCCGGTGGCATCGTGTCGCTGCTCACGCTCATGGGGCTTGCCGCTGGCTGGGAGTTCCTAAAGATCGCGGGCGTCAGCAATGTTGTCCTATCGCTTGCGTACGCGCAGTTTATGAGTGTGGGAACGGATTCGTGCATCCTGATCGCCGCGACAATGGCAACGTTCGCTGTTTGGGGCATGCCCTTTGGCGCTGCGCTTCGCATTGCGAATAAGGACGAGAAGGCGCTCATGCTGGGCTATTCAATCTCGGGCGTGCTTGGCGGCGTAAGCGAGCCGGCGCTGTACGGTTGCGGCTTTAAATATGGCAGGTGCCTGACGTGCATGGCCATTGGCGGCGCCGTCGGAGGCCTTGTTGCGGCCGTGGGCCACGTTACGGCCTATACCATCGGCATGACGAATGTCCTCATGGTCATTGGCTTTGCCACGGGCGGTATTTCGAACCTGCTGTGGTGCTGCGCTGCCGGCGGCACGGCATTTGCGGTGTCTGCGGCGCTGAGCTACTGCTTTGGCGTGGTGCCGACGAAGGAGCAGACGGCAGAAGACGAAGCCGATTCGCCCGAAACGATGGTGAGCGCTGCTGAAGCAAGCGCATAGACCTGTGCGACAAAAGGACGATTCCATTGTCATGTTCCAAGGCCGCGGCTCGTGTGGGTTGCGGCCTTTTGTATCTGGGGGACAAAGTGGCTACACTACAATCCGTTTGAGCAATAGATATATGGGTAGTGCCGTGGGGGCGGATATAGATGGTCGAGTGGATTGTTCGTCGTGCGCAGGGTGACCGTGCGCGCGTGGGCACGCTGACGGGCGTGGTGTGTATTCTAATGTTGCACTTTGTGCTGCGAAGGGCGCAATTGGCGTGCTGTCGGGATCGGTTTCGATTGTGGCGGACGCCATGAACAACTTGTCCGATGCCAGCTCGAATATCGTGAGCGTGCTGGGCTTTAAGCTGGCGAGCAAGCCGGCCGACCCCGAGCATCCTTACGGCCACGGTCGCTATGAGTATCTCTCGGGTCTGGTCGTGGCGGCGCTCGTGCTGCTGATTGGCGTTGAGTTGGTGAAGTCCTCGGTTGAACGCGTCATCCACCCCGAGCCTGTCGAGTTTTCGCTTGCCCTGGTGGCAGTTCTAGTGCTTTCGATGGCCGTAAAGCTCTGGATGGCGGCCCTCAACCAAAAGCTCGGTGACCGCATTGAGTCCGAGACGCTGCATGCGACCGCTCAGGATTCCAAGAACGATGTTCTTGCCACGGGTGCTGTGCTGGCGTGCGCGATTGTTTCCCAGGTGACGCATATCAATCTTGATGCCTGGGTTGGACTTGCCGTTGGCGCCTATATTGGCTGGAGCGGCTTTGAGCTTATTCAAGATACGGTGAGCCCGCTTTTGGGCCAGGCGCCCGATCCCAAGTTGGTCAAGCACATCCGAGACAAGATCATGAGCTACCCCGGCGTTTTGGGCGTTCATGACCTAATGGTTCACGACTATGGCCCGGGCAGGAAGTTCGCAAGTGCGCACGCCGAGATGGCGGCCGAGGCCAGCCCGCTGGAAAGTCACGACACGCTCGATAACATCGAGCAGTCGTTTAGGGACGAGGATGGCATGATCG
This sequence comes from uncultured Collinsella sp., assembly GCA_900553345.1. Taxonomy (GTDB): domain Bacteria; phylum Actinomycetota; class Coriobacteriia; order Coriobacteriales; family Coriobacteriaceae; genus Collinsella. The sequence continues at coordinate 1,655 of USDE01000089.1, read as the reverse complement.
TCACGCTCCATTACGATCCCATCGTGACCGACGATTCAAAGGTGGCGAGCATGCGCCTGCGCATCAACGCCATGGTCCAAGAGATCGATAGCCGCCTTTCGATTCACGATCTGCGTTGCGTGCCGGGCCCCACGCACACCAATGTGATCTTTGACTGCGTGCGACCCTCGGATCTGCGAATGAGCGCCGAGGACCTAAAGCACGAGTTGGCGAAACGGGTCGAGTCGGAATACCCCAAGTCGATTGCCAAGATTACGATCGACGAAGACTACGTAGGGCATACCCACGAGTAGGGCTGTGCCGGCAAGGTAACTGAAGCAGAAGGGGAGAGCATGAAGCGTCTCTATCTACTCCGTCACGGCCAGACGGAATTCAACGTCAAAAAGCTGGTCCAGGGCCGCTGCGATTCACCTTTGACCGACCTGGGCCGCAAACAAGCGGGAATGGCAGCCGCATGGCTCAAAGCCCACAACGTCGTCCCCGACAAAGTGGTCTCCTCACCTTTGGGCCGAGCCATGGCCACGGCAGGCCTCGTCGCAACCGAGCTCCTCGGCCCGGACGCAGCAGTCGAGTCCTGCGAAGGCATCATCGAGCGCTGCTACGGCACCTTCGAAGAAGGCCCCCACGACGCCCTGCCCACCGACGTCTGGGATCCGGGCGAGGACCTGGTCCCCTTCGGAGGAGAGGGAAGCAAAGCGTTACAAGAACGCATGGTAGCCACCCTCACCAATATCATGGGCTCCGAGGGCATCGAAACCCTCCTAGCAGTAAGCCACGGCAGCGCCAGCCGCCAATTCATCAAGGCTGCAGCTCCAGAGGGCTTCGAGCTCCCAGCAAAACTCCCCAACTGCGCCATCATGATCTTCGATTTTTATGAGGCAAAGCCACAAGCAGAAGGCGAGCCAATGCAATGTAAGTTCACCCTCCAGCAAATAGTGGACCCTCAACAAAGTCATTAGCCTGAACGAGCAGAGTTAAGCAGACATCAACGTGTCGTCTCCCGAGCACGGCGGAGGGCCGGAGAAATATATTAAGGTCATCGCGAGTTCCGCACGCAAAGAAGGCCACTTAATGTGGCCTTCGTCTTGCGCAGGATTGTCCGAGCAGCAAACCTAACCCATCTCGCCCACCCGGCGGGCACGGGTCCAAGGTTGTCAAAAAAGCGGTCGGCGCGCAGGTGCGCCGACCGCCGATATATGGGGTCTGATATTTTCTACCAGCTGGTTCCTCTTACTCGTCTAGGAGATCCTCTGGTATGTCGTTGCCGTCGCCTAGATCGATGGGGGCTTCCTCGGTGCTAGTTGCAGCTGCATCCTCCGCACCTTCGCCCTCGGGCTTTTCCTTGGCGGCTGTCATGCGGGCTACGGCGCATACGCGGTCGCTGTCGTCCACGGTCATCATCTTGACGCCTTGGGTGGCGCGGCCGGTTTGGCTGATCTCGTCGGTCTTGACGCGAATGACCGTCGCGCCCTCCGTCACGATGAACAGCTCGTGCTGTGGGCCCACCGTCTTCATGGCCGCGAGGTTGCCCTTGCGCTCGGTCATTTGGATAGTGTAGACGCCCTGGCCGCCGCGATGATGCTCGGGGTATTCCTCGATCTTCGTGCGCTTGCCGTAGCCCTTTTCTGTAATGGACAGGACCTGACGGCCTGCCC
>USDE01000088.1 GCA_900553345.1 uncultured Collinsella sp. | reverse complement strand
CCGTTGCGACCGCCTGGGCGCGGCGAGCCCGCTCTACGAGCCGCCGACGCGCATGCCCGAGCTCGTGCGCGCGAGCGATAAGATCCTGCACCATACGTTCGATGCGGGCGAGGGCGTGCTGATTCCGGCGGAGATCCTCGAGCACGCCAAGCGCGGCTGCCGCAACTTCGTGATCCTGCAGCCGTTCGGGTGTCTGCCCAACCATGTCGTGGGGCGCGGGCTCATCCATGCGCTCAAGGAGCAGTATCCCACGGCGCAGTTCCTGCCGCTCGACTACGATCCCGACGTGAGCTTCGCCAACGTGGAGAACCGTCTTCAGATGCTCATCATGAACGCCAAGGCGCAGGGATGCGGTGAGGCGCATGGCGAGACCGCGTAAGGACGCCGATGCGCCCGATGCGCGCACCCGTATCATCGAGGCGTTTTGGGAGCTCATCGAGAACAACAGCATCTTCGAGCTGTCGGTTGGCGAGGTGACCCGCGTCGCCCAGTGCAATCGCGGAACGTTTTACTACTATTTTCACGATTTCGATGAACTCGTCGCCATCGCCATGACTCAGCTGCTGCAGGATAACGAGCTTATCACCGATGCCCTCTGGCATTTTTCGAGTGAGGGCGACCTTTCGGCGTTCGACCGGCGCGACGTCCGCTGCCTGCTGCGGCGCATCGTCATCACCATGAGGGCGGGTGCCGCCGAGCAGGTCGTGCAGGGCATCCATACGATCATCATCGACCGCGTGAGAGAGATCGTCCACCCCGACGGAGAAGAGCTCAAGGCAGATTCGAGCTTTGCGGTGGGCTTTCTGGTCTCGGGCATCATGGGCTTTGTGATGGCGGTCGGCTTTGCCCGGGAGGGCGGCGAGGAGATAGACCTCGAGCAGCTGGGGGACAGCGCGTGCGCGTACCTGAGGGCGGTCGCCATGCAGACGGTTGAAACGGTCGCGCAAGTCGAGGGCGTCGATACATCCGAGCTGCTCGAACGCGTCTCCAAGGAGGCCGATGCCTATCGCGCATCGCGTGCGACGAGTCCCGACGTGGTGAAAGACGTCTAGGGTTTCTCTTGCGGGGCGCCCGTCGCGCATCGCGCGGTGAGTCCCGCGATGCGGTCATAACCTGCATTCATGTGAGCCGGGTTTATAGATATTCCTCCAGCTGTTAACATATACTCCATATGGGTAAAGAGACCAAAGCGCTGCCGCGGGGCGGCGCTTTGCGTTTGAAAAAACTAGCTCGTCTAAGAGGAACTAGCATGTTAGATAGATTTACCGATCGAGCGCGCAAGGTCATGTCGATGGCCAAACAGGAGGCGCTCGATCTTCATTCAAATAAGGTGGGCACCGAGCACCTGCTGCTCGCGCTTGCCAAGGAGGACGAGGGCATTGCCGCCGAGGCGCTGCGTTCGCTCGACATCTCCTACGATGACATCATGGATACTCTCAAAGAGGTCCAGACCACGGTTCCCGAGCCCAGTGAGGAGACCGAGGCGGCCAAGCTCGCCTTTACGCCGCTCGTCATTAGCGTGATGGAGCGTTCATTCCGTGTGGCGCGTGAGAACAACCAGACCTACGTGTCGACCGAGCACTTGCTGATCGGCATCGTCGAAGAGGGCAACGGCATGGCCATGGACATCCTCATGCGCCTGGGTGTGTCGTCCGCCTCCATCAAAAAGGCTATCGAGAAACTCACCGCCAAGGACCAGGACAAGAAGCGTCCGCTCGCCGGCGCCGGTGCTGGTCGTCCCGGTGCGGGCCTGCCGTTCTTTAGCGGCTCGGATGCCTCTCAGCAAAAGGGGAGTGGCACCGATACGCTTAAGCAGTTCGCGACCAACCTCACACAGAAGGCGCGCGACGGCGAGCTCGACCCTGTAATCGGTCGCGAAAAGGAAGTCCAGCGTATGATGGAAATTCTTTCGCGCCGTACCAAGAACAATCCGCTTATTCTGGGCGACCCCGGCGTGGGCAAGACGGCCATCGTCGAGGGCCTGGCTCAGCAGATTGCAGCCGGCAACGTGCCCGAGAACCTCATGAACCAGAATATCTGGACGCTCGACCTGCCGGGCCTCGTGGCGGGTGCCAAGTATCGCGGCGAGTTTGAGGAGCGCCTCAAGAACGTGATCCAGGAGGCCACCGAAGCCGACGACGTCATCCTGTTTATCGATGAAATGCACACCATCATCGGTGCCGGTTCTGCCGAGGGCTCCATCGACGCGAGCTCCATGCTCAAGCCCGTGCTTGCGCGCGGCGCCTTCCAGATTATCGGCGCCACCACGGCCGAGGAATTCCGCAAGTACCTCACCAAGGACCCGGCCTTTGAGCGTCGCTTCCAGACCATCGATGTCGAGGAGCCGAGCGTCGAGGACACGGTCAAGATTCTGACCGCGCTCAAGCCGCGCTACGAGGAGCACCACCATGTGCGCTATACGCAGGGTGCTATCGAGGCCGCCGCGAACCTTTCCAACCGCTACATCCAGGATCGCTTCCTGCCCGATAAGGCCATCGACCTCATCGACGAGGCCGGCGCCCGCGCTCGCATCGCCGCGAATCGCGCGCCCGAGCCGGTGCGTGAGGCCGAGCATCGCGTGGAGGAGCTTAAGGCCGCCGCGCAGGAGGCCACCGAGAGCGACGACATGAACAAGGCCGCCGAGATCACCGAGCAGCAGAAGGCCGCCGAGATTGAGCTTGCCGAGGCCAAGGCTGCCTGGACCGCCGAGCTCGACGCCAGTCCGCTCACCATCGATGTGAGTCAGATCGCCGATATCGTGTCCGTGACCTCGGGCGTGCCGGTGTCCTCGCTTACCGAGAGCGAGAGCCGTCGCCTGCTGCAAGCCGAAAGCGTGCTCAAGACGCGCATCATCGGTCAGGATGAGGCTGTCGAGGCAGTTGCCAAGGCCGTGCGCCGCAGCCGCTCACCCCTCAAGGATCCGCGTCGCCCCGGCGGCAGCTTTATCTTCCTGGGTCCCACCGGCACGGGCAAGACCGAGCTCGCCAAGACGCTCGCCGAGTACCTCTTTGGCAGCAAGGATGCGCTCATCAGCTTCGACATGTCCGAGTTCGGTAGCGAGTTCGAGGTCTCCAAGCTCATCGGTAGCCCTCCTGGTTACGTCGGTCACGACGAGGGTGGCCAGCTTACCAAGGCCGTTCGTCGCCACCCGTACTCGGTCGTGCTGTTCGACGAGATCGAGAAGGCGCATCCCGACATCTTCAACATCTTGCTGCAGGTGCTGGAGGAGGGTCGTCTGACCGATAGCCAGGGCAAGACGGTCGACTTCCGCAACACCGTGATCATCATGACGTCCAACGTGGGCGCCCGCGAGATTGCGCAGGATGCGAGCGTTGGCTTTGGCACCACCGGCGAGCAGGGTCTCACGTCGAGTGAGATCCGTGGTCGCGCGATGGGCGAGCTCAAGCGCCTGTTCCGCCCCGAGCTGCTCAACCGTATCGACGACATCGTGGTGTTCCAGAAGCTCTCGGGCGAGAATCTCACCAAGATCGCGCACCTGCTGGTGGACGACCTACGTCAGCGTTTGATTGCCAACGGCATGAACATCAAGCTCACCGATGCGGCCTATGACAAGATCGTGGCCGAGGGCACCGACCTCACCAACGGTGCGCGTCCGCTGCGCCGTGCCATCCAAAAGCTCATCGAGGACCCGCTGTCCGAGGAGCTTCTGGCCGGCGAGTGGGGCGAGGGCGATACCGTCCTGTGCGACGTGGCCGATGGCAAGTTTGTCTTTAGCCACGGCACGGGCGAGATCCCGGCACCGCGTCCGGCGGGCACGCTCGGTGGCGATACCGCCCCGGCGGCACCGCACACCGGCAACGCCGCGCCCGTGAGCGGCGGCGTGACCTCGGGCCCCGGCGGCATGATGCAAGCCGGTTCCGGCGCGCTGTAGGGTGTGGCGACAATTTGATCTGTGCAATCGAGGCGTTCCGGCAAGGGCGCCTCGATTTGTAGAGCTGTGAAGTTGTGACCGTTACGCTATGCGGTCCACCGTTAGCCGATGATGCGAGGGCGCTCGGCGTTTTCGAGTGGTTTATGCAAACGAAGTCTGGGAATATACAAGGCGCATGTCTTATTGTCTAACCAGTTGCGCCAAGGAGGCACCATGGACTACAAGATTACTGGCTACGAGCCCGCCCAGCTGTTCCATTTCTTTGAGGAGATCAGCGCGATCCCCCGTGGGTCTGGCAACGAGAAGGGCATCAGCGATTTCTTGGTTGCGTTTGCCAAGGAGCGCGGCCTCGACGTGTATCAGGACGAGGTCTACAACGTCATCATTCGTAAGCCCGCATCTGCCGGCGCCGAGAATGCCCCGACCGTGATGCTGCAGGGCCACATCGACATGGTGTGCGACAAGCTTGGCTCCGTTGAGCACGACTTTACGACCGATGGTATCGACCTGGTCGTCAAGGACGGCGTCCTCACCGCTAACGGCACCACCCTGGGCGCCGACAACGGCATTGCTGTCGCTCTGATGCTCACCGTGCTCAACGACGATTCGATTGCTCATCCGGCCCTCGAGTGCGTGTTCACCACCGACGAGGAGACTGGCCTGGTTGGCGCCGAGACGCTCGACAAGTCCCAGATTAGCGCCCGCACCATGATCAACCTCGATTCCGAGGAGGAGGGCGTGGCCACCGTCAGCTGCGCCGGCGGTGTCGTCGTTACCTACACCTGCCCGATCGTGCGCGAGCACAAGACCGGCAGCACCCTTACGCTCGAGATCTCCGGCCTGCTGGGTGGTCACTCCGGCGCCGACATCCACCTGGAGCGCGGCAACGGCAACCTCATCATGGCCCGCATCATCGACCGCCTGATGGTCGCCGGCGAGCCCGCCATCGTCAGCTTTAACGGCGGCACTAAGGACAACGCCATCAACCGTGAGTGCAAGGCCGAGCTGGTCTACACTGATCACGCTGCCGCCGAGGCCGCGGCCCAGATCGCAAAGGGCATCATTGCCGACGTCACTGCCGAGCTCGAGGTCTTTGACCCCGGCTTTACCTGCACCGTCGAGATTGCCGACGACGCCGAGGTCGAGGCCATGGATCAGAAGTCCGCGCTTGCCCTCATCCGCGCCCTGCGTCTTGCCCCTAACGGCGTGATTCGCCGCAACGTCGCCACCGACGGCTCCGTCGAGGTTTCCTCCAACATCGGTGTGGTTGCCACTTCTGACGACGAGGTCAAGATCATGCTGTCCCCGCGCTCCTCGATTACCTCGCTGCAGAACGAGTTCAAGGACCGCCTGCAGACGCTGGCCGATGTCCTGGGCTTCGACGCCAAGTTCGAGTTCGAGTATCCCGGCTGGAGCTATGCCGAGCATTCGCCGGTCCGCGACATCTTTGTCGAGAGCTATCGCGAGCTCTTTGGCTCCGAGCTGCGCATCGAGTCCATTCACGCCGGCCTTGAGTGCGGCCTGTTTGCCGAGGCCCTGCACGGCCTGGACGCCATCGCCGTGGGCCCGACGCTCTCCGATGTCCACACCCCGGACGAGAGCATGGAGCTCGCTTCTGCCGAGCGCTTCTACGAGCTGCTCATCGACGTCCTCAAGCGCCTCGCTGCGTAAAGGTTGCGCTAGCAGCAGTCCGAGCCACGTGCTAGCGGATTGCAAATGACATTATGAGAGGGGGCATCTGAGCTTTTGCGACGGGTGCCCCCTCTCTTCTTTTAAGAAATGGGAAATTGATTGGCGTCTAGCCCATATCCGCCTTGATGAGGTCGATGGTGCGCTGGCAGTTTTCGCGGACGGGGCCGAGCATATGCTCGCGCAGGTCCGCCATGCCGGGCAGGTCGGCATATTCGTCCATGACCTCTTCCATGCAAATGGGTACCTCGTAGGCGAGGTCCATCATGGCCGCAAAGCAAAACTTCTCGGATAGCCCGGCATCGGTAAGCGCCGCCTCCAGCGCGGGGTCGCCCATACCGTGGTATCGGCGGATAGCGCCTGGACCGATGCGTCCCACACGGTTTTCGCCGCCAACGCTCATGGCAAGGCGCGCTCGGCGGCGCATGCGCTCATATGCCAAACCCGATGCGACATCGTACATTCGAGCCATCATGGCTGCGCCGTCGTTTCCAAGGAGCAGGGAATAGTTTTTCGCATGCGCATCCGGTGCGCCGATAATGGCGTTGAAGAACAGTATTTGCGTAAACAGATACAGGTTAAGTTGATGGTGG
>USDE01000087.1 GCA_900553345.1 uncultured Collinsella sp. | reverse complement strand
TCCTGCTCAATGCGCTCCCCCGCCTCGAGCTCGGCCGCGGCGATACGCGCGTCGGCGTCGGCACGGGCCTCCTCGGCGGCACGCGTGGCGGCATCGCGCTCGGTAGCGGCTGCGGCGACCTTCTCGCTGGCGTCCACCGCAGCTTGCTCGACGGCAGAATCGGCGGCCGCACGGGCGGCATCAATTGCGGCATCGGCTGCCTGCTGAGCAGCGGAAACCTTCTCCTCGGCCGCGGCGACGGTATCGGCGAGCTTCTGCTCCGCCTCGGCCACGGCGGCATCGGCCGCCTCGGCCGCAGCACGGGCATCGCGCTCGGCCGTCAGCTGCGCTTCCTCAATCTGCAGCTCGGCGGCATCCAGCTTGGCATGCAGTGCAGCCACCTCCTTGGCAGAGGCCTCACGCACGCCGGCAAGCTCGGCCGCAGCAGCGTCCTTGGTGGCCTGCAGCTCGGCGGCATCGGCCGCCGCCTTGGCAGCCAGAGCCGCGGCGGACTCGCTCTTGACCTGCGCGACCTGCTCGGCGGCCGCCTGCTCGGCGGCAGCAACCTTGGCGTCCGCGTCGGCACGGGCGGCAACCACCTCGGCATCGGCCTCGGCGCGCATCTGCTCAAGCTGGGCCGCCGCGGTCGAGCGCGCCTCAACGGCAGCATTCTCGGCAGCCTTCTTGCCCGCCTCGACATCCTCCAGCGAGTCACGCAGCTCCTCGGCATCGGCCTCGGCCATCTGAGCACGCTGTGTCAGCGCCAGCTCGCGCGCCTTTGCCTCGTCCAGCTCGTCTGCCAAGTCATCGCGCTCATCGGTCAGCGCGTGCGCCTGCACCTTCCAGGACTTCAGCTGCCCCTGCAGCTCCTCAATCTGCTCGCGAGCCTCGGTCAGCGCCTGCTCGGCATCGAGCTGGGCCTGCGTGACCTCCTCCACAAACACGCGACGGACCTCGACATCGGGCAGGTCGGGGCTATCGACCTGCACCTCCTTAATCTCCTTAATAAACTTGGGCGCCACCGGCTCGGGATGCACGCTCTCGAGCTCCTGCAGGTTGCGCTCGTCGTCGGTCAGGCTCTTAAAGACGGTGTAGTTGTTGATGAGGTTGGTGTACATCTGCACCATGTACTCGTCATCGAACGCCAGCGCTTGCTGCTGCACGTCGATGTTGTAGCCCACCTTGTCGTAGCGCTCCATAAACTGCCACAGCTGGTAGCACTTGCGGTAGTTGGGGTCCTTCATGATGAGGTTGGTGCGCTGAATGGGGCTGCGAACCGCGCTGCATCCGTTCATGATCTGGCAGAACGACGCGCCGCGCAGTGCCATGACCAGACGGCGCACGCGGTCGATGCGCATAAAGACGTCCATGTTGTCGGCGTCGTTCTCGGCAAAGCTCTGGCGATTCTTGACCGTCATCTCGACGTTGTACTCGATCTCCTCGTACGCATCGTCGATCTTGCTGTGCATCTTAAAGCGGTTGCGGATCTCGTTGCCCGTCGACCAAAAGATCACGTCGGTGCGCTTGTCTACAAACGTCAGCAGGCGCTGAATCAGGTGGTAGATAAAGCGGTTCTCGTACAGGTCGTACGTCTCGACGGTACTGACGTTGAGGATGCGCGTGGGGTGGACGCCGCCATCGTCGCTCGGCGCCAGGAACTGCGTGTTCTGGCTCAGATGACGGACGCTGTCGGCGCTGATCTTTTTGGCGAGCGAGACCGGCACCACCTCTTCCTCGGTGGTGATGAAGCGGCGCGGATTTTCGATGATGGTGTTGATGGCGTCGAGCGAGTCCTCGATCATGCTGATCCACTCCTCGTCCACCACTTTGACGAGCTCCTCGCGCTGCTGCTCGATCGTGGTGCCCGAGGCCTGCGCCATCTCAAACAGATAGCGGAAGTAGCGGCTGTCCTCCTGGATAGGCTCCATCTGCTCGGAGAAGCTGGTATAGAGGTCCTGAATGGTCTCGGACATGGGTTACTCCATAGGTTGGATCGATCGGTAAGGGGCGTGACGACACCACACTGGGCAAACGCTACTGATTGTCTTGTCCCACGTCCCGCGCTTACGGCATTAGTAGAAGTTCTGGATCCGCTGCAGATACATGACGGAATCGGGCAGGCCGCCCTCGCCAAAGGTCTTCTCGATGTACTCGATCAGGCCCTTCATCTCGTCGCGCACAAAGCTCACGTTCATGGACTCAAACTTCTTGAGCACCTTGCGGGCGATGATGTAGTCCATGCCGCCCAACTCGGTGCCGCCGCACGCCACGTACACGGGGATAAAGTCGTACATCTGCTTGATGATACGGTTGCCAAAGGCCAGCTTAAAGCGGGTCTGCAGGTACTGGTCCAGCTTGTGCATCTTCTCGAGCAGATCGTCATCGATCACGTACTCGACCTTGGCCTTCTGGAACAGATACTGCAGGTGGTCGGCCGTCACGTGCACGCGCTCGTGCGGCTCGCACTCAAACGCGTCGGCGCGCTCGTTGAGCTCGATGGGAATCGCACGGTCGTACACCTTGTCCGTGATGGTAAAGGTGGAGTCGTCGTTGTTGGCCGTGCCGATAAACCACAGGCTGTCGGGAATGGTGAGCTTTCCGTCGTGCAGACCCTTGGGGTCGGCGGCCCACTGGGTAGGCACCAGGTCGAGCACCCACTCGTCGTGGCTGGGCATCTCGAGCACCGACAGGATCTCGGCAAAGTAGTACTCCACGCGGGCGAGGTTCATCTCGTCGAGCACGATCATGGACGGGTCCTGGCGCAGCCCCGCCTCGTACACGGCACGGAGGAACTCTGTCTCGTTAAAGCGCTTGGAAAACTCGTTGAAGTAGCCCAGCACCTCGGTGCGATCGCGAAAACTCGGCTGCACCGACACGATGGTTGCGGGGTTGTCCAGATAGCGGCTAAAGCTGTATGGCAGCGACGTCTTACCGGTACCCGAAATGCCCTCCAGAATCAGCAGCTTGGAGGCGGCCATGCCGGCCACAAAGCGGCGGATGACCTCGGGCGTGTAGTAGAGCTTCATCTGGCTGCAGGCGAACGCGCGGAAGCTGTCGACAAAGTCCTCCAGCGAGATGGCATCGTCGTAGACCGGGGGCTCCCAGTCGCGGTACTTAAGGTCCACAAGGGACAGCTTGGGGAAGCGGTTGGCCTGGGCGATCTCTTTTTCCTCGGCAAGGGTCTTGGCCTCGACGGTGGCCTTGGCCATGGCGGCCGCGGCATCCTTGACGCCATCGCCATCGAGCGCGAGCGACGCGTTGCCCGACACCACGGCGGCCGTGGCGCCCTCGCCCGCAGGCGCACCGGCGCCCGTAGCGGCGCCCACCACGTTGCCCACCGTGGGCAGGTGATCGTCGGCCAGGGCCGAGGCGCCCACGTACGGAATCTGCTTGGTGCCGCCCATGGCATTGACCTTGAGCGCCAGCAGCTTGTTTTTCTCGTCCATAAGGTCGAGCACCTGCTTGTTCAGGCGGCCGATCTCGCGATAGAGCGCTTTGTTGGACGTGTCGTCGCGATGCAGGCGACGGTTGATGCGGTAGCGGTGAACCAGAATGGCCACGATCAGCACGGGGACCGCGATGAGCATGGCAAACAGAATGACCGCGCCGATCTTGCCCACCAGGTCAAACGTGGTGAAGTAGGTCATAAAGATGCTGAAGTACTCAACCCAGCCAAACACCAGCAGATTAAGGATGGAGCTCACGACGGCAACGACGTTGTAGACGACCTTTGCCAGCAGCTCCCAGGCAAATCCCAGAAACTCACTCACCGTCGGTACCCTCCTGCTTGGTCGCGCTCATCGCCGCCTCGGCCTCGGCCTTCAGACGGCGGGCTTCCTCGAGCTTGGCCTCGGCCTGGGCGAGCTGCTCGGCGGCGTTATCGGCCGTGATGGTGGTATCGCCCTTGCCCTCGGCGTCCACGATGGCAGCCGCGGCGGCCAGGCGGTCCTCCTCGGCCATAGCGCGCTTGAGGTTCATGCCCACCACGATGAGGTGATACACCTGGTAGATAAAGAACAGCAGCATGGGCAGCACGATCACAATGAGGAAGCCCATAGAGCTGGACAGGATGTCCATGACCTTGCCCATCTGCGGCAACGCGAACAGGTACTTACCAACGATGTCGCCGTCGCTGATGATGTGCGTATCGGCCACGTCGTTGTTGTCGCCCTTGGTGGTAAAGCTGCGCATGCCGTTGACCTCGTCGATGGCGGCGATGCGGTGCGTGTTGAGCGCGTACTCGTTGTCGATGATGGTATGGAACGTCACGATGTCGCCCACCTCGAGCTTGGAGGTGTCGCACTTTTGGATGATGATGAGGTCGCCCTTGTTAAATGTGGGCGCCATGGAGTCGGACTGCACGGCGAGCGGGGTGAAGCCGGCGATGTCGGAGACGCTGCCGTCCTCGTGCGTGGCGAGCGTGGTAAACGCATACAGGGCCGCCACCAGGATGATGATCCACATGACGACGCTCAGCGCGATGGATGCGACTTTTTTAACAGATTGCATGATGTCCCTTACTACCGTGTCTGTCTAGGTCGTGCGCGGCCCGGCGGCCGCCGTGCATATCTACTGTTCCTCGATGCCCTCAAAGCGCATCGATACTGAATAGTTAGCTCCCTTTAGCATATTAGTGCAATTTGGGTCCGTTCCCTCGAGCCATATGCGAACGGTTACCGGCTTATCCGTATCTTTTATCAGGTCGAACATATCGCTGGTCGCGGTCGCCTCGCCCGAGCCGAGTCCAAAGACGGTGGCCGCGCCGGATGAGCCCCCGGCCCCGTTGGGGTCGTAGACCCAAGTGTGGCCGTCGGCGGTAAAGCTCATGCGCATGGCGCTGGCCATGCCCTGCGTCTCGGAGCTAAACCGCGTGCCGGACACGCCGCCATTACCATCCTGCCCGGTCAGGCGAACGCGCAAGTCCGTGCTGCTCATGAAGTGCAGCGTGAACTCCAGGTAGGCGCCGGTGGCGGGATCGGCGGTGGAACCGTCTTCGAAGGTGAAGGTCTGGTAGTCGCTCGTGGTTACGGGCTTGAGCTTGGATGCGTCAATGTCCACGCCCTTTTCGCTGGCGATGCGCGCCGAGATCTGGTCGAAGCCCAGGCTGTGGACGTATTCGTCGAACGTGGCGTGCTCGTCCAAGTCAAAGCGCAGCGAACCGTCGGCGTTAGCGTCGATCATGAGCATGCGGGTCTTGGCACTATCGGCGATGGAGAACCAGGCGAACGTTGCCATGGCTATCGCCACCAGCGCAAACAGCACCAGCACCATGGTGGTGGTGAGCTTGCGGCGAAGGTCGGTGTCGGTGGGCGCGGCGGCTTGTGTCTGGGCGCCGTTGGCGATGGGCCGACGGTCGTCGGGCATGATGCGTGCCATTACGCCTCACCATCCAGCGTCGCAAAGAGCGCCAGGTGCAAGGTGCCCGGATCTTGATAGAGATAGTCGGCGCTATCGGGGTCGGTGCCCTCGATGTAGTAATAGATATCCAGACGATAGGTCTGGCCAAGCCCCAGCGTGGCAAGCGTGTTTTGCGGGCGCGTGGCCGTCTCGCTCGTGTCCAGCGTAAAGGCGGCCGGGTCCTGCGTCACGTTGGCGCCACAAGCGAGCTGGCCGTTTTGCCAACCCAGGAGCATGCCCTCGGTGTAGCCCGCCAGGCCCGCAGGCGCGGTCGCGGGATGCTCGTCGCGATGGCCGCTGTCGGAGCTGTCGAGCTCAAAGATGTTGCTGGCAAGCACCTGGCTGCCGCTCGAAATCTTTATGCCCACGCGGGCTGCGCGCAGCAGCTCGGCATCGGCACCCTGCGGGGCCAGCGATTCGGCCAGATACAGGTTGACCTTACCCGCTACTTTGCTGGCGCCCGTTCCGGTAATGGTGGGGCGCAGGTCGATCCAGCCGTGGTAGAACGCGGAGCCGTTGTCTTTTGCCTGCTCAAACACTGTGGCATCGCCGGCAGAGTTGTTTTGCGCACAGGCAGCAAAGCCGTTGAGGTCAAAGGTCGAGACCGGGTAGAGCGTCACGGCGCCGGTCGCGTTGGAAGTTAGGGAAACGTCACCCCGCTGCGACCAGCTGCCGCGGTCGGCGTCACCCAGCTCCAGCACCAGCTTGGACGTGTCGCTGTGCACGCTCACCGAGTTGGTGTTGACCTTCATGTTGTTCGTGAACCACGCGTAGGTCGCGGCGCCCAAGGTGGCGGCGAGCGCCACCATAACGAACGAGATGTAGGCACGCGCGTGGCGAGCGTGGCGGCGGG